>CAZPLX010000112.1:0-5530 GCA_964587345.1 uncultured bacterium | reverse complement strand
AAAAACTCTTCGATGCGGGAATTGAAGCGGGAGAAGTTAAAGGGATTGAGGATATCGAAAAACTTCCCCTGACGAGGAAGAGCGAATTCAGGGAACTACAGAGGAATATCCCCCCCTTCGGGGGAATCCCGGGAATTAGTCTCGACCTGATGAAGAGAGTGTACGTGTCTCCCGGCCCCGTATACGATCCGGAAGGAAGGAATGAGGATCACTGGAGGTGGGTGAAACCCCTTTTTGCCGCGGGTTTTCGGAAGGGAGACCTCGTTCAAAACACGTTTGCCTATCACATGACACCCGCGGGGCACATGTTTGATTCGGCCCTGTCGCGTCTCGGATGCACAGTTATTCCCGCAGGGGTGGGGAACCGGGAGCTCCAGGTCCGGGTGATGGAAGAACTTCCCGTAACTGGCTACGTGGGGACACCCTCCTTCCTCTTTTCCCTCCTTTCAAAGGCGGAGGAAATGAACATCTCGTCAAAGGTAAAGCTCGAGGTCGCTCTGGTGACGGGGGAGAGGTTCACTGAGGAGATGAGGGATGATCTGAGAATCTCCTATGGGATCATGGCAAGACAGTGTTACGGGACTGCTGATGTGGGGGCAATCGCCTATGAGTGCCCTGAGGGCAGGGGGATGCACATTTCAGATGAACTTATCGTCGAGATTGTTGACCCGGAAACATTTGCCCGGGTTGAAGAAGAGGAAAGGGGTGAGATTGTGGTTACTCTCAACAGTTCCGTCTATCCTCTCGTGCGCTTTGGGACGGGTGATCTTTCTTTCATAAAAAAAGATCTGTGTCCGTGTGGAAGGAGCTCGAGGCTTCTCGGAGGAATTCTCGGAAGGGTTGATCAACTCACCAAGGTAAAAGGAATGTTTATCCATCCCTCACATGTCACTACTCTGGAGGATCGTTTTGAGGAGGCATACCGGATTCAGGCCATAGTAGAACGGGAGGGGAGAGAGGATACTTTGAAGATCCGCGTCTCTCTTACCGAAGGTGTGTCTCCCGATGAGAGCCTGAGGGAAAGGATTGAGTCTGAATGCCGAGAAATATTCAGAGTGAAGGGGATCGTTTTTTTCGACGGGGCCCTGATCGGAGAGGAGGGGGAAAAGATCGTGGACAGGAGAGAGTGGGAGAAATAAGAGTTTCCGATTCCTTATTAAATTCGAAATACTAAGCACGAAACTCTAAACAAATACTAAATTCAAAATTATAATGTTCAAAACAAAGGCATATAATTTGGATGGATTTGTTTAAAGTTTTGGTCATTCGGATTTGTTTAGGATTTCGGATTTCGTGCTTCGGATTTAACCTTGAAAAGGGAACTGGATGGGAGGAGGAGTCATGGACACAAAAGAGCTGAATGAGGCACTGGAAAAATATCTACGTACAGACACCTTCCCTTTAGGGATCAGATCTCTTGAAGATCCAACTCAACTTCCTGAAAGGGTTAAAATTCCCTCACGGGATCTGGGAAAAAGGCTCGCTATCTGCCAGGGGATATCGATCGCCAGGAAATATGGGTGGACAATCGCTATGGGGCGGGAGGATATATCATGTCCCATAGCAAAGGCAGTCTTCGGATTCGAGGAACGCCTCGAATACTACAGAGAGGGTAAGCTTGCCCAGGGGATGTACACGGAAGAGGCAGCAGCCGCGAGAAAAATGGAGGAAGCTCTCGAGACCTTTGAGGTAGGTAAATACAGCCACATTGTCGCGGGCCCCCTCTCACGTATCTCCTTCGTTCCTGAGACTGTTCTCGTCTATGGAAATTCAGCACAGGTTCTTCGTCTCGTGAACAGCGCACTATTTTTAAAGGGTGGTTCCATAAAATCAGATTATTCGGGCAGAGGAGATTGCTCGGACATTATCATCAAAGGGAAAAACCGTGAGGACCCCCAGGTGATTCTTCCCTGTTACGGAGACAGGATATTCGGCATGACCGGGGATCATGAGATGGCCTTCACATTCCCCTATTCGATGGCAAATGAAATAGCGTCGGGTCTCGAGAAAACCCATAAAAGGGGTGTTCGTTACCCCATCCCTCAATACCTGAGATTTGAAGCAGATTACCCCGCGTCCTACCAGGAACTGGAAAAGATGTGGGAGAGTAAAGGATAACTTTTCGCGCAGAAATTTTAATTCCTCGAAGATGGGTGCAACTCTGATTAAACGATGGAAACCGTAACAGCCAAAGAAATAGGGGAGAGGATATTTCGCTTTCAGAAAAAGATGGAGGAGACGGGAGTCGATCTTTCCTTCATCACCCACAATGCGGATCTGTTCTACTTTACCGGATCGATACAACAGGGAATTTTCCTCGTACCTAAAGTTGGAAAAGCGCGATATTTTGTTCGACGCTACTATGATAGGGCAAAAATTGAGTCTCCATTAAAAGAGATAGTGAAGATTACATCACCGGATGATATCCCTTCCTTTTTAGGGAAAGACATTCCAAGCCCCCACGTAATAGGATTTGCTCTCGACGTGCTTCCAGTGAATCTTTTTCGCCGCTTATCATCGATTGTAGAAGATGCAAAGGTAAAAGATATCACTCCCTTGATAAGAGAGGTACGGTCGATTAAATCTCCACGAGAACTGGATATCCTGCGAGTCTCGGGGAAGAAGCTCAGCTCTCTGATGACTAAAGCAGGAGAGATCCTCGAAGAGGGAAAGAGCGAGAGGGAGATTGTCGCGGAACTTTCCCGAATCTCCCTCAATAAAGGTCACAGCGGAATGATACGTGTGAGGAACAGGAGCCAGGAGTTTCCCCTCCTCCACGTTCTCGCGGGGCCTTCCGCCGCAGTGGGGGCTTACACAGATACCCCTCTTGGCGGAGCGGGGAATGACACTTCATTGCCCGTTGGCCCGGGCAGGGGAGTCATCGAAAAGGGAGTCCCCGTGATGGTAGACATGATGTGGGTTGAGAAGGGCTATATCACCGATATGTCCCGTGTCTTTTCCGTAGGTAAAATGAAGGATCAGCAACTCCTGAAAGCCCACCATGTCTCTATTCAGGTCTTGAAGGAAACTGTTTCACTGATAAAGGAGGGAAAGGGGAGTATCGACATCTACACCCGTGGGGTGGAAATTGCTTCGATGAGTGGTCTTGAAGATAATTTTATGGGCACCCCTGGGAACAATGTGGTATTTATAGGCCACGGGATCGGTCTGGAAGTCGATGAATATCCCTTCTTTGCCAGGGGTATCACATTTACTCTCGAGAAGGGGATGACCTTTGCCCTCGAGCCAAAATTTGTTTTTCCCGGGAGGGGTGCTGTGGGAGTGGAAAACAGCTATGCCCTCACGGAAAATGGTGTGGAAACATTGACGGAAATGGAGGATGAAATAATAGTTGTTTGAGGTAAAATAGTGCTGAGTTCAGCAAGGAGGGGCACCATGGTGAGATTGTTGGAGAGGGACGAAGCCCTCTTGATGGTTATAGACGTACAGGAGAGGCTTGCTCCCGCGATGGAGAAAAGTATTTTCCCCGGGGTCGTCGAAAACATAAAGATTCTTGTGAACAGCGCCCTCATCATGGACATTCCTGTTTTCGTCACGGAGCAGTACAGTAAAGGTCTTGGCCCAACGGTGGGCGATATCTCATCTCTTCTCGAGGGGAAGGAATATACTCGCTTCGAGAAGATGACCTTCTGCTGTGTGCGAGACAGGAATATTCTCGAGGGAATTGCAGCCTCGGGGAGGAAGCAGGTCATTCTCTGCGGAATAGAGGCTCACGTGTGTGTATATCAGACAGGGATAGATCTTCTGAATGGGGGATACGATGTCTATCTCGTCACCGACGCTATCTGTTCAAGACAAAAAGGAAACATGGAGATTGGACGCCGGGGCCTGATAAGTGCGGGTGCGGTGGAGATCTCCACAGAAACAGTGGGTTTCTCCCTCCTCAAGATTGCAGGCACTCCTGAATTCAAAAAGTTTTCAAAGCTTATAAAATAGGATATGAAGTTGAAACGAACCCTCTCGATTATTCTCGTAATCACCTTTCTTTTGGCTCTTTGCTCCCCGAGCGATGCCCATGGGAGTGATGCACCAAAAAGAAACACACTTCTCGTCACCTCTCTCACTTATTTTCCCCCCTCTCTCAAAGATTCGGTGGGAGCTTCTTTTGAGAGAATGGTGTATACGAGGCTCTCAAGATACTTTTCCGTGACGATGAACGAGGAGAAGGAAAAGGGATCCCACCGGTATACTCTTTCACTCACCCTCACAAAGATCGGGAACGCAGTCTCACTTGACAGTTCGTTTCGTGACGATTTCGGAAAGAGAAGGGTACACTCTTTTACGGGGAAGAGCATAGGAGATATTCCACTCCTTCTTGAAAAGCTTTCAAAGAAACTTGGAGACATAGCTTCCCTCAGATCTCCCCCGGGGGAGACCCCCTCTTCGAGGAGACTCCCCAGTGCGAATACTTTGCTTGAGCAAAAAGTGCGAAAGCGAATTTCAAAGTTTGTGAAGTACCTCCCCAAGGGGAATATTACCCAGTCTTCCTTGTTCGGAGGAGGCTACTATTCCTTCTCTGGAGGCGACATAACGGGAGAGAATAGCGGAGAGGTCATTGCCATCTCAAAAGACGAACTGTCCGTGAAAAAAATTACAGGGGATGACATCGCAACTCTTTACACACGACCCATCGACAGGAAAGAGGAAATCATCTATTTAGCCTGCGGTGACCTGAGCGGGGACGGGAGAGAGGAGATAGCCCTTTCACTCCTCACGGTAAAAGGGGTTGAGGGAATCATACTCTATTATGACGGGGAAGCTAAATCGTTCAAGGAAGTCTCTCTTGAAAACTCTCTTATACGCATTTCCCACGATCTTTCACACGGGACGATCCTCCTGGTTCAAAAAATGAAGAAGAGCGGGATTCCTTCTCAAGAGGTGTTGTTCGGTACCTTGAAAGAGGGGAAAATTCTCCTCACACATTCCATCGACTCTTATGAGGGATTTTCCCTTGCAGGAGGAATACCCCTGTATCATGGTAACAGGTACCACTTTGTCGAATTTGGGAAGGGGTATCTCGGGGAGCACGGAGAGGGAAATACTCTTGAAGTCAAAGGAAGCATCGAGGACGCTAGAGCCGTTGACGTGAATGGAGATGGGGAGCAGGAAATTCTCCTCTTTGTGTCGAAGAAGGGGAAGAGCAGATTCTTCGAATCCCTTCCCATGAAGAACGGTTTTGCAATCGAACTCTATTCTCTCACAGACAACGGTTTGAAACGTGAATATAGCTATGTAAATACCCTGTTTACACCAGGAGGATTTTTTCCCCGTATTACAAGGAAGGGAAGGGTAAAAGCCTTCATTGTAGTCTCTCTCGCAGGGAATGATTTTTTCCCCCCATCGATCAGGTGGAGGGTGGTGACTATAAAATAAGAAACATCCAAGTTTCGAGTTCAGAGAGGCATGGGTTGTTTGAAAAAATGTGGGAATAGTGTATAATTTCCTCTCCCAAGGGGCGGTGTAGCTCAGATGGTTAGAGCATGCGGCTCATATCCGCAGTGTCCGGGGT
>CAZPLX010000111.1:0-5546 GCA_964587345.1 uncultured bacterium | reverse complement strand
CACCCCCCCAAAGATTGCCCTTCCCCCCCCCCGTCCGTCGGGGCGCTTTGGCCGGGGGGGGGCGGTTTGCACCGCGATTATCACCACTCCCCCCACCCACCCGACCCCTGATTCCCCCATTTTGGGGAAGCCTCTTCTCCAATATATCAAGCACCGCCATGACCTTGATCCGTGAGATTACTGGGGCATGAAGTCCCATGTGAAGTGAAACCACATTGTAGAGAACACCGTCAATCCGGTTTCTCACTACGAAATCGTCTCCATAAGGTTCGAGGTGGATATCGCTTGCTTTTTGGCGGATGGCACGAAAAAACATGGAGTTAACGAATCGGATGATCGGGGCTTCGTCCTGGGAATCAAGGAGATCGGGACTCTCTTCGATCCGTGTTTTCAGCTCGTAAATATCGCTCTCTATCCCGTTTGCCGAGAGATAATCTGCCTCGTCAGAGGCCATTTCATAGCCTTTGTCGATGAGAAGGATGATGTCCTCACTGGGAAGAACCCTGTGGGTTGAAATGCCTGTGATGCGAATCATCTCATCTATGATTTCCCTGGGTGTGTGAGAAGAGACAGCGAGGAGTTCACCTCCTCCCTCAAGGGTACAGGGTATTGCTTCGTACTTCCTCGAGTAACTTATGGGAAATTTTTTTATCAGCCCGAGAAGAGGCTTCATATCCAATGTCAAGCGTCTCCGTCTACCTGATAAGTCTACTCATCGTTATCGCCAAGATAGTCCATATACTCTTCCCCCATCTGATCCGTGCCGGTTTCCTTGTTCTTCTTGATAAAGCGTTTCATTGACTTCTGCATGTCGAGAGTGATCCCGGTGAGCTCCGCAGTGTCTTTGATGATATGGGGGGTGAGGAATATGAGAAGGTTCGTCTTCGAAACGTTCACAGACTTGAAGGAAAAGAGCCAACCGAGGAGGGGAATATCTCCGAGAAGAGGAACCTTTGATACTTTATTTACCTTCCGCTCCTGCATGAGTCCGCCGAGAACGATGGTCTGTTCTGACTTTACGATTATACTTGTTTTTGCGCTCCTTTTCGTAGTCGTGGGTCCCACCAGGTTGGGGTCGAGAAGGGAGGTTCCTTCCTTGATGGCCGATGATTCCTGGAATAGGTCGAGTTTCACATATTTGCTTTCATGAATCTGGGGCTTGATTCTCAGGGTAATTCCCACGTCATTTCTCTCAACCTGGTTGATAATGTTAGCGAGGTTTGTCGTGTCTCTCTGCTGGCTTGTGATGAAGGGAACATTTTCTCCTACGATGATCTCAGCCTCTTCGTTGTCCGTTGTGAGAAGATGGGGAGTGGCGAGGACGTGGACGTTGGTTGCGACTTCGGCAGCCCGTAAAATCGCAGTGATTGCAGGGACTTCCGTTCCATCTGGGAGAATCACTTTTCCTCCTATCACTCCAGCGGTAATGCCCGCCCCTGAGAGGAGGAGGGGGTTTCCCACGGCAAGAGCAGAGAGAAAATCGTTTACATTCCCCGTAAAGTCAAAATTTGATCCGAGCAGTGCCGCGCTGTTGTTGCTTGGTTCTCCGGCTCCTCTGAATTCCACACCCAGGTCTCTTCCCTTGTCAATGGATATTTCCATGATGAGGGCTTCAACGTAGACCTGCCGCCTCTTGATATCGAGTTTTTTAATGACTCCCGAAAGAGTTCTGAAATCATTCTGTGACGCGACGATGATGAGAGAGTTTGTTGCCTTGTCTGATGTGATCTTGATCGCCCCTTCAAACTCCGGGGCGATAATTCCCTTGATGGTAGCCGAACGGTTTCTCACGGCCCCTTTCCCCCTTACCCCTGCTCCGTTGATGAGGGTGTTGAGGACAGAAGCGAGTTCTCCGGAGTCGGCATTTTCCAGATAGAAGACGTTGATTTTTCCCACGTTCTGGGGAGCGGGGATGTCAAGCTTACGAATCATTCCCTCGATTTTATTGAGAGATTCCCTCGGTGAGAGAACTATGAGGCTATTTGTCCGGTTGTCTGAAATAAACTTTATCCCCTTGAAGGAGCCCTGCGTGGTTCTCCTGTTGGTTCTTGCCCCCCGAACGTGTGCCCGTGGCGATGCGGAGCCATTCAGCGCACTGAAAAGCTGAGAAAGTATATCCGCAACATCCTCTGTGGGCGCATTTTTGAGGCGGTAGAGCCTGATCACCTGTGCTGCCCTGTTGATGTCGAGTTCGGAAATGATCTTTATGATCCTTGCGATGTTGGAACCCTTATCGATGATGATAAGGGTGTTCGACGGTTCATAGGAGGAGAGAAGGCCCTCTTTTGACACGAGGGGAGAGAGGAATGTCGAGGCTTCCCGTACTTTGATGTAACGCAAGGGGATGAGCTGCGTGATGAACTGGTCCGAAAGGTTTCCCTTCCCCCCGGTAAAGGTTTTCAGGCCTTCCTGTTTTGCCTGCCGAAGAGGCACGATTTTCGCCATGTTTCCCTGTTCTACAGTGGTGAATCCTTTCACCTGGAGAACGGAAATAAAAACCTTATAGGCTTCTTCCACGGATATTTTTTTTGGGGAGACTATGGTGATTTTCCCCCGGACCCTCTCATCGTAAACAAAATTTTTCCCTGTTACTTCGCTTACGAACTTAATGAGTGCGGAGATATCAACATTGTTGAAATCCATGGAGATTCCTCCGCCTCCAGAGGCCCTTTGGCCATTTTTGGCTATCTTTGTTCCCCCTATTTTTGCGGGAGATATTTTCTGTCCCGGTTTTTTTATGCCTCTTCTATTCCCCCTGGTTGTTTTTTCCCCTGTTCCGGTTTTGTGAACGATTCCGTTCTTATCATGAGTATCAGCTTCCCCCCCGCTTTTCCCATTGAGGCTCTTGGGGAGAGATGACATGCCTATGACTTCGCTTTTCCCCGGAAGGGGAGTAACAGGCTGAAGCGTGTCCTTCTTCTCATCTTTTACCCTTACACGGGAACTCTGTATCAGCTCCTTCTTTATCAGGATGGGAGAAATCCCCGTGATTTCCCTGACGCGGTCTTTCACGAGGAGGGCGCCTCCTTCACTCATGAAAGGACCCACATAGACTCCTCTGCGAATCCTCCCCTCCCTGTTTTTCAGTTTTTCTACTTTGGTGGGGAGATTGTGTTTCCGGAGGGTCTGGAGCAATGCTTCCGCATTATTTGACACTGAAAAGACCCCTACCTGGAGAAAGAGCTCCCCCCCTCGTCGTATATTTTTTTTAACCGTCTTGATCTCAACAACTCCATTTCCCTGACTCCCCGCACCGTTTTGAGGCACCATGACGACAAGGCACACTACGATGAGAAGAGGGAAGAGGATGATTCTGAAATATCTCGATTTCATGCCCTGTTTTTTACCTTACCTCATAGGTTATCGTTTTCTTCTTTCCCCTGCGCAGGATATCAATGTTGATCTTCCTCTCGTCTTGCAGGTTCTGGAAAATGGTATAAATCTTCTCGGGAGACGTAAGCAGTATCCCGTTTACCTGTTTTATCACATCCCCGGGCAAAAATCCCAGCTTTGAGAATGTGCTCCCGGGCCTGATTGCAGCAAGTCTGAACCCTGCCGGTTCCCCTGATTCAAAGTAGGGGATAATGCGGACCTTTGTGATGATTTTGTTAATATTCCCTGTGAGGTAGTCCACAGTATCCTTATCGACTGCAAAAGAGGTTTCACTTAACCGTGCAACTTTGACCCCTTTTTCAGAATTCTTCTGACCCTGCCTGACCCTGGCCGGTGTTCTTCGCGCTCCCTTCACTCTATCGGGACTTGTTGTTGCAGTTTTCACCTCAATCAGCTTCCCACCCGAGGAAATGACTACCGATTTTCTCCTCACCGACATGATGCGGATATTGTTGAGCACACTTTCCCCCTCCAGGTATCCCTTCTCTTTTTTCGTGGCCTTGATAAAAATGATAGCCCGCCGAAGATTTTTATTTTCCGAGTATATCGTACCTGATAGGGTAAATGTATCTGAGAAATCGCCAGTTGTCACATTTTCTAATCCTGTTTTATTCCACCTGGTGGGAACCTCCATCCCTCTCCCCGGGGCAAAAAAATTAGTCAGCTCCTTCCAGGGTTTCTCTGTCGTGAGGGGCATAACCTTCCCCCCACCTCCCTTTCCTGCTTCCCGGGAAGGCACAGCAGAAACTTCTCCTTTTGAAACGTGATGGCCCGAGGAGAAAAGGAGGACACCATTATAGAGTAGGGATGCGGCGAAAAGAATCGCGGAGGCGCAAAATATGGTAAAAGTGCTCTTGAATTCCATAGCTACACTACTTTTTTTATTAATTCTCTTGTATTTAGTTGCCTAAGTAACATGGGTCAAAGGAATTTTCATTTTCCGCCCTCCCGGGTCCTTCCCGGGAGAAATTCATCTATTTCCCTCCTCAGAGAACAGAGATAATATGTATACCATATTTATAGGAATAAAAAAGGGCAGAAAACGGGGTTCCTGCCGCTTTTGAAGAGGTCACATTCCCAGGTAGGCTTCCTTCACTTCCTTTGAATTCCTTATGTCGTCGGGTGTTCCTTCTGCTTTTATGAGCCCTTCGTGCATGATGTAGACGTAATCAGAGGTTTCCAGGGAGGTTTCCGCATTCTGCTCGACGAGAAGAATGGTGAGTCCCACTTCCTTATTCAGTTTCACGATCGTTTCGAAGACTTCATGGACGATTATCGGTGCAAGTCCCTGGCTCGGTTCGTCGAGCATGATGAGTTTCGGTTTCGTCATGAGAGCCCTTCCGATGGTTACCATCTGTTGCTGACCCCCACTAAGCGATCCCGCCTTCTGTTCTCCCCTCTCTTTCAGGATGGGGAAAAGGTCTTGAACGAGTTCGAGTGTCTCCTCCTTATGTTCCGCCGCCTCCTTCCGGTAGGCTCCCATGAGCAGATTTTCACGGACCGTCATGCCGGGGAAGAGGTGTTTTCCCTCGGGGACGAGGGTAATTCCGAGGTCCACTTTTTTGTGGGTGGGGAATGCGGTAATTTTCTCTCCCTCGAAGGTGATGACGCCTCCCCAGGGGGAGACAGATCCGAATATAGTCCAGAGAAGGGTAGATTTTCCTGCTCCGTTGGGGCCCAAAAGGGCAGTGATGGACCCCTTTCTTACGGAAATGGAGGGTTTCCAGAGGACCTGCATGGGGCCGTATCCCGATTCCAGGTTCTCAATTTTCAGCATCGATATCCTCCGAAGGTTTCCCGAGGTAAACTTCTACCACCCGGGGGTCGCTTAAGGCCACTTTCGTGGGCTCATCAACGAGTTTAGCCCCCTGGTGCATGACGATAACTCTTTCGGCGAGTCCCGCGACGGCCCTCATGATGTGTTCCACCATTGCGACTATAGCGATCTGCTCTCTCCCTTTTATTTCCCTTATAAAATCCATTATCTCATCAATATCCTTCGGGTTCATCCCTGCCATGACCTCGTCCATCAGGAGAAGCTTCGGTTTCATCGCAAGTGCCCGGGCGAGTTCCACCAGCTTTTTCTCAACGGGGGTGAGCCCTCCCGCGGGCTTGTCTTTGTGGGGTAATAACCCCACCAGTTCGATATATTG
>CAZPLX010000110.1:0-5625 GCA_964587345.1 uncultured bacterium | reverse complement strand
ATCAAGGCGCGTGTGTAGTGCTAATCGTGAGTGTTAGGGAGAGCAGGTGCGGGGTCTTCGGGTACATGGACGCCGAGGGGCCCCTGGTCGTTCCCTCCATGACCCGCCACATCTGGGACGAGTGCGAGGTGGAGGAGAAAAAATTTATTTTTCCCCAACACGAGTGGGGTTCAAGCACTTGGCCTGTTGCCATAAGGGAGAAGAGGGCTATTTACCTGAATAGGGCTTCTGTAAAAGTACCCGATGGCCATATACCGATAGAGAGGCACATATCCCTTCCGATTATTTACCAGGATAAATCGATAGGCCTTTTCCAGGTGGCAAACAAAAAAACAGATTACGATGAGAAGGATGTAGCGCTGCTCACCTCCATTGCGGACCACATTGCCCCCATTCTCAGCGCGAGGCGGGAAAGAGACAGGCAGGAGAAAATGCGTAAAGAGTTCGAGAAGGCGTTAACTATAGAAAAGGAGCGCCTTGCCGTTACCCTTCGGGCGATCGGGGATGGAGTTATCGCGACGGATAGAGAGGGAAATATTGTTCTGATTAACAAGGTGGGAGAGGAGCTTACCGGTTGGAACCATGATGAGGCGATCGGAAAACCCCTTACCAAGGTTTTTCACATCATACACCAGATAACACGGAAACAGTGTGAAAACCCCGTGGAAAAAGTCCTTGCCAAAGGGGTGATCATCGGCCTTGCAAACCACACTGTTCTCATCTCAAAGGATGGCACGGAAAGGATATTAGCCGACAGCGGAGCCCCCATTCGTGATATGGACAGCAAAATTATCGGCGTTGTTCTCGTTTTCAGAGATGTCACTTTGCAGGCGAGATTGGAGGCGGAACGGCATAGATCCCAGAAACTCGAGTCCCTGGGCGTGCTGGCCGGCGGAATTGCTCATGATTTCAACAATCTCCTCACAGTGATACTCGGAAACGTGTCACTTGCGAAGACTGAGACATTGGCTGAAAGCAAGGCCCACAAAAACCTCATCGAGGCGGAAAGGGCAATAATCAGGACGAAGGACTTAACAGCCCAGCTTCTCACATTCGCGAGGGGCGGAGCTCCTGTGAAAAAAGTATTCTCCCTCAAAAAATTAATAGATGATGCTTCCCGCTTCTCCTTGAGAGGCTCCAATGTAAGTTGCACGATATCTCTTGCAGACGACCTTTATCCGGTTGAGGCTGATGAAGGACAGATAGGCCAGACACTCAATAACCTGCTGATCAACGCGGACCAGGCGATGCCTCAAGGAGGGACTGTCGAGATACGGGGTGAAAATATCACTCTGGGAAAGAGGACTTCCTTACCCCTTGATGAGGGTACGTACGTGAAAATATCTGTGAAGGACCAGGGTATCGGAATACAGGAGGAGCATTTATCGAACATATTTGATCCCTACTTTACGACCAAGCAGGAAGGGAGCGGGCTGGGGCTGGCATCTGCCCACTCAATAATTAAGAAACACGACGGATATATCAGCGTGGAATCTATAGTAGGAGCAGGAACGACCTTCCACATCTACCTCCATGCCAGCGAAGGTACAGTCCCCGAGGAAGAGCATGAGGATGACGTGATTTTCATGGGTGAGGGGAGAGTGCTCCTGATGGACGATGAGGAGATTGTGAGGAATGCCGCGGAAGGTTTGCTTGAAAGCCTCGGGTACGAGGTGATATTGGTACCGGACGGTGGGGAAGCTATCAGGCTATACGGTGAAGCAATCAATTCGGGAAATCTGATCGATGTGGTAATTCTGGATCTGACCGTCCCCGGCGGGATGGGGGGAAAGGAGGCTATTCTCAAGCTTCTCGAGATCGATCCTGATGTAAAAGTCATCGTATCGAGCGGCTATTCGAGCGACCCCATTATGGCCAACTTCAGAGAATATAATTTTAAAGGGTGCCTGGCAAAACCGTACCGACTTGTTGATCTGGCCACGGTTCTTCAAGAGGTTCTCGTTGACTCTGAACTCTGAACTATCTTGTCCTGGGAACTGGGACCTGGAAACCGGGAACTAAAAATTGGAGAGTTGGTTGTCCGAAGTCCTACGTCCGATGAAAACCGGATATTTGACAGATTGTTGTTTCGAGTCTCGGGTTTCGCCTTTCGAGTTAACTCTAAGCTCTAAACACGAAACTCGAAACTGTTTTCATGTTCTCCTCCGTTTATTGAGCTCCTCTTCCAGGTACTTACCGTACAATATCTCCCAATCGGAAGAACCCTCAAACACTTTTCTCTTGAGAGAGTCTATCTTCCTCCTCACCAGTGCATCTGTCTCTTCAAAATAGCGCACATACTCTTCGATTGCCCGTTTTATGACCCTCGCACCCTTCTCCTCCTCCTCGAAATCAACCAGATCGTCGTTGTAGAGGCGGTTGAAGAGTCGGTGGGCAAGATTGGATATTCTGTCTTCAGAAAGTTTCACGCAACCTCTCAGAGGATAATTCCTCTCTCTTTCGCAAGTTTTTTCTTCACCATCAGGAAAAGCTTTCTCCGGTTCACATCGCCCGGAGTTCTCTTAAGGTGGATATCGATAATCTCCTCCACCTCCCTGTCAAGTTCCTCTTCCCTCTCCAGGTCTCTTTCAATCTCCTCAATGATTCCTTTTCTCACTTCATCCTTCGGGACTTTCAGGATAATCTCTCCCCGCTTCAGCAAGTGATCCAGGATGAATTCCCCGAGCCTCGGAATGTCCTCTCTCCTAATCTTCATTTCCCGCTCCACTAACCCACTCCGTCAGATTTTTCCCTTTCATCTGTCCCTTCCTGTATCGCTCCATGGAAACCGAGCAGGGGCAGTTCCTCTCTTCACCATTAACTCCCGTAAGGACTTCTATGCAGATTTCAGGGAGGCTGCGTTTTGCTTCTTCCACAGCATCCTCCCTTTCCGAGGGAAGCGTTCCCTCAAAGAGCACTCCCTTTTGGTAAGGAAGATCGTGAACTCCCTCGGCGTAGTTTGTGAGGTAGCAGAGGGGATGATAACAGATCTCCATCTCCCGGGCGAGAAACACTTCAGGAGCCACCGTCATCCCCACCACGTCACCCCCCCATTTTCCAAACATCCGGATTTCAGCGGCTGTTTCGAGACGCGGCCCCTCGGTACACACGTAAGTTCCTCCTCTCACCGTGGGAGGTCCTGCCCTCTCTGCCGCTTCGACGAGTTCCTTCTTCATGACAGGACAGAACAGGGGGTTCTGCCGTACAAAACCGATTCCCTTTCCCTCGAAAAAGGTCTGCCTTCTCCCTTTCGTAAAATCGATAAGATCGTCTGGAATCATGAGGGAGCCTGGAGAAAAATTGGTATTGATAATACCGGGGCCGCTCCACGAAATAATCCTCTCCACCCCGAGAAGTTTCGCGCCGTAGATATTCGCTCTGTAATTCACGAAAGGCGCGCTTATTTCATACCCTTTTTCCCCGTGACGAGAGATAAAGAAGTAATGAAACCCTCCTTTCTCATACAGAATAATGGGAGAGGAATCGCCGAAAGGCGTTTTCATCACAGCTTTCTCCAGGGGGGTCCCTAATGACCCCTCAGGGAAATCGTACGCCCCGGATCCCCCCATGAGAAGTGACCTGGATTTTTCTTTCATTGCCATCTCCTCTCCTTAAAGGGTGGTGGAGAGCATCAGGGTGTAGACAAAACCTCCCAGGTTCCTGTGTCCTCCCACCCCTCCGAAATCAACCTGTCCGTAGGACCACCTGAGCCCTGCCCCTAATGATATTGCCGGGGTAATACGGACGTTCGCTCCCCCCCCTATATGACCTCCGAATCCGGCACCTGTTTCTGTATCTACGAGTCCGGGACTTATGGGAAAATCCTGTTCGCCATAGTAGATTCCACCGCCGAGATTTAGAAAGGGTTCGAGTCTTCCCCCCGGACGCATGAGGACCAGATTTACAAGAGCGGTCCGTACCCGGACCACGAAAGAGCCCTGGTCGGCCTCATAATACTCCCCCTCAAGTTCCGCCCCATAAAAAGGGGCAAAACGAATCCCAAAGATGCCCGACGTGTAAACCCCGGAGCCGAAGCCCTTGAGGCCCTCGGCATCATCGTTCGGATTTATCGCACCCAACTTCCAGGCCACATACACCTGAGGAGCAAAGGCATTTGCGGGAGGTGGATATACCCGATGAATTTCTTCCCCTTGAGCCCGGACAGGGATAACCCCCATGAACAAAAGAATCACGACAAGTCCTACAAAAAGCCTTTTTCTTTTTCTCACCTTTTCCCTCACCTGTTGCCACCCCCATTGTAAGTTAATAAATTAGCTGACAAATGTATAATATTAGATTAATTTTACTTTATCACCTGAAAATCAAAAGGTCGTAGGGAGGAGAGGATGATTATCGTGATGAAGCCTGATTCATCGAAAGAGATGCTGAAACAGGTCGTGGGAAGGATAAAAAAACTCGGGTACAGGCCCCACACTATCTATGGAAAAACCCACAACGTCATCGGTGCGGTGGGGGACGAGCGGGGCAAGGTGGTTCTCCAGTCCCTTGAAACTCTTCCTGGAGTGGAAAATGTGGTTCCCATCCTCAAACCCTATAAGCTCGCGAGCAGAGAGATCAAAGAGGGCAGGTCGAGAATTCGAATTGCCAGGGGTACGGTAATTGGGGGGAAGGAACTCATCGTGATCGCAGGTCCCTGCTCCGTAGAGGGGCAGAAAATGCTCATCGATACCGCCAGGAACGTGAAAGAGGCGGGAGCGAAAATACTCCGGGGGGGAGCCTTCAAACCGAGAACATCCCCTTACAGTTTCCAGGGTCTCGAGAAAAAAGGACTCCGGTTTCTGGCGAAAGCACGGGAAGTGGCGGGAATCCCAGTTGTCACGGAGATCATGAATCCGGGAGATGTAGATCTGATCGCTGAATACTCAGACATTCTCCAGGTGGGAGCGCGTAACGTTCAGAACTTCGCTCTTTTGAAAAAACTTGGGAAAGTGAAGAAACCTATTCTTTTGAAACGGGGAATGATGACGACAATCACGGAATTTCTCATGAGCGCAGAATACATCATGTCGTCGGGAAACAACCGGGTAATCCTTTGCGAGAGAGGAATTCGCACCTTCGAGGATTCAACAAGGAATACCCTGGATCTTTCGGCCATTCCGGTTTTACGGGAACGGACACACCTTCCTGTTATCGTCGACCCTTCCCATGCCACGGGCTACGCGAAATATGTGGAACCCATGGCGAAAGCGGCAATCGCCGCAGGGTGCGACGGGATCATGGTAGAGGTGCATCCTACTCCAGACACTGCCCTCTCGGATGGACCCCAGTCCCTCGACTTTCAGGAGTTCAGACAGTTGATGGAGGACATACGGCCTTTCGTCGAAGTATCGGGGAGGAGCCTTTCCGGTAAGAAATGAAGACCCTCAGAAGAGCACTCTTCCCGGCCACACTGCTCCTCGTGGCAGCCCTCATCGCAGACCTCTTCTATCTGAATTTCCTGATAAACAGGAGAATAGAAGAGGGGCTCCTCAAAATCCCTTCCCATATCTACGGAAGATCCGTCGAGATATCTCAGGGTGACAACGAGGCAAATTCCTTTCTCCTGAACTCACTTGACATTCTCGGGTACATGGAGAGAAAAGTGCCGACCAGCTAGCGTGTGCA
>CAZPLX010000109.1:0-5638 GCA_964587345.1 uncultured bacterium | reverse complement strand
AGTGGAGATATCTGGTCAACGAGGCTTGAGAGTATACTATGGAAACGCCAACTGCAAGGCTCCGGCCGTATCACCTGCATCGCCGCAGTGTGATCGTCAAGACACAGGTGCTCACACGTGAAAAAGGTTGACACGAATGCAACTGTTATAGTATTTTAGTAACAACTTAATTAAAAGGGCAGAGATGGAGAACACACAGGCAGAACTTTTCAAGGTCTTAGGAGTTGTATCGAGGATAAGGATCATCGAACTTCTCAAAAGCAGGGGAAGAATAACTGTAAGTGATATCTCTAAGAAACTCGACATTACTCCTTCAGCGGTTTCCCAGCACCTGAAGATACTCAAGCAAGCGGGGTTGGTGAACAATGAACGGAAGGGGTATTGGATCCCTTACGAAGTCAACCCTGAAGCCCTGCTTCACTGTTACAGGCTTCTCACAAGGCTCTGTTCATGCGGATGTATATGTACAGGCGAGGGAGATTCGGCGGGAGAAGAGGAAAAAGGAGAGAGATTGGAGTTCCTGGCAAAGTTTAAAAACGAGCTGGAAGAAGAGTTGAAGCTGATCGAAGAGGAGATAAATACTCTTGAAAAATTGGGGTGATTTCCCCTTTTTTTCAGAATCTAATTCAGTAATAGTTAATATACTTAAATATCCTGAAAGGAGGTAATCACACATGTGTCAGACGAAAAGAGCTGAAAATCTTGCAGGCACCGGGAACTGCCGGTGCGGATGTTGCGGGTGCGGATGCGGCCCATTTCCCCGCCGTTTTTTCTCAAAGAGCGAGGAAAAGGAGTGGATCGAAAACTATCGGGATCAGTTGAAGAGTGAACTTGCCGCGGTTGAGGAACAGATCAACGAGTGTAAGGGAGGGTAAAACCGATACCCAGATGGCGACCATCCCTTGATTGGTCGCCATCTCTCTCACATTCTGAATAATTAAAACTCCCACAAAATACCCTCATTACGACATCTTTCCTCCCTTTGGAAAGTAAAAAAATAGGGTTTTTTATGCTCCTTCTTCGATCTATCCGTATCTAATAGAGTAAGGGGCAAGGAATGCCATCGAGATATGACAAAATGACATGGTGATTTCCCTCTTTTTATGGGAGAAAAGGAGGTAGCGGGCAATGTTCATCAAGAAAACCCAAAGGATCCGGAAATTGCTAACCTACTGTGGGATAGCATTATTTACGGTCCCCTTGATGATATTTTTGCCCCCGCAAGGGGCATATGGGGGGATGAAGATGGAAAAAGCAATTTTCGCGGGAGGATGTTTCTGGTGCATGGAGACACCCTTCGAAAAAATAGATGGAGTAACAGATGTAATCAGCGGTTACTCAGGGGGAAGGGAGAAAAATCCCACTTACGGAGATGTTTCCTCCGGGAGCACAGGCCATCGTGAGTCGGTTGAGGTGACCTACGACCCCGCAAAAGTCTCTTATGAGACCCTCCTTCACGTCTTCTGGCGTCAAATAGACCCCACAGACCGGGGGGGTCAGTTTGTTGACCGGGGAACCCAGTACAGTTCGGCCATATTTTATCTCGACGAGAGACAGAAGGCCCTGGCAGAAAAGTCGAAAGAAGAGCTTGCTAAGTCAGGAAGATTCAGCAAACCGGTCGTCACTGATATCCTCCCTGCCGGGAGTTTTTACCGGGCTGAGGAGTATCACCAGGACTACCACAGGAAAAACCCTATCCGCTACAAGTTCTACCGCTACGGTTCAGGACGGGACCAGTTTTTAAAGAAAGTGTGGGGTGATGAAATGAAAAAAAGCACACTGAAAAAAGACGATGCGACAGAATCATTCGCCAAACCTTCAAAGGAAGAGCTCAAGAAAAGACTTACAAAGCTCCAGTACGAGGTGACACAGGAAGACGGCACGGAGCCTTCATTCAGGAACGAATACTGGGACAATAAAAAAGAGGGTATCTATGTAGATATCGTATCAAGAGAAGCTCTTTTCAGCTCTACCGATAAGTTTGTCTCCGGTACCGGGTGGCCCAGCTTCACCAGGCCCCTTGTTACGGAGAACGTCGTGGAGAAGGAAGATAAAAGCTTCTTCACGACCCGCACGGAAGTCCGGAGCAGCAGGGGAGATTCACATCTCGGACACGTCTTCCCTGACGGGCCTCCTCCCACAGGTCTCAGATACTGCATCAATTCCGCGGCGTTAAAATTCATTCCCAAGGAAGAGCTGGAGAAGGAAGGATACGGCGAATTTGTAAGGCTATTCGAGGGAGAAAAGTAGGAAAACAGCTCTTTTCACAGGTCTGTCACTCTCGCAGAGGGTTCGGAGCCTGTACCCTTAATTCTTTTGATGGTTTCCTGTGTAAACTTTCGGCTTTTCTTCGGACGTAAGACGTAGTACGTAGGACAACCATCTCTCTATGTATATCCCAGATATCGCTCCGTGCGGATCGATTCTTCGGGGATCTTTAACTCTTCGGTGAGAATGGCGTGCAAACTGTCGACGAGTGAGGGGGGACCGCTCACATAAAATACCCTTTCCCTGTAATCGGGGATTTCCTCCCGAATCATTTTTTCATTTATCCGCCCGGTCCGTCCCTCCCACTCCCAACGCACTGCCTCTTTTGAAGAGAGGGTATGAATAACTTTCATTCCCTCCTTTTTCCCCTCCATTTCCTTTAGATCCTGGTAAAAGGCGATGTCATCCTCGGTCCTGTTGCTGTAGAGAAGAATGATATCGGTAGATGAGTCTGTATCCACCAGATATTTACAGATGCTCCGCGGCGCCGTGATGCCGATTCCTCCCGTTACAAAAGCCACTTTCTCTTGTGCATCATCAAAGGTGAACAGACCGAAGGGCATAAATATTTTTGCGAAATCCCCTACAACAAGACGGTCCAGGGCCCGGGAAAATGTGCTGTCGGTGATCCTCTTCGTAAACTCCACGTACCCTTTTTCCGTGGGAGAGTTGGAAAAGGAGAAATGTTTCGTCGCATCTTTCCCCTCGATTCTTATGGTAAGGCGAAAAATCTGCCCCCCTTTGAAGGTTGCGTCCTCGGGGCAGTGAAAGCGAAAACTCTTGATGTGGGGAGTCCTCCGAATTACCTCAATCACCTCAGTTTCAAATTCTATCGGTCCTTCCGCCTGCACCAAGAGACTCCCCCCCTATTTTTCCCCTATATTACCTGAGTGCGGTAAGCCGGGGGAAGAGTATATTGTTCTCGAGATGGATGTGCTGAAAAAGATCCGCCTCCAGTTCTTTTAATTTCTCGTAAGTCGACTCGTAGGTCATGCACACGTCTTCAGGTATCCCGTAGTCCCCTGTGACACTCCTTAACTCTTTTATTACATCTCCTGCACCATCATGTTCTTTTTCGAGCTCCTCGGCAATCGATACGATTTTCCCGAGAATTTCTGGGTCAGGGTCCGCCTCATATTTTTTGATCAGGGGAAAGAAGACTTCTTCTTCCGTGATCATGTGCTGTTCAAGATCCATCTTGAGGGTATGGAAGAGCCTGTGTACCCTTGAGAGAACGTCTCCATGAGCCGCGCCGTGGGCCCTTAAAATAGTGGTAACGAGTTCGCTTAAAGCGGGGAGCCCCTGGCGAAGAAAGGCATGATGAGTGTTCAGGATGTGATCTACCATTTCTCCATACCCCGACTCCCTCCAGTCAACCGAGGCGATCTCCTTTCCTTTCACCTTTTTATAGCTCTCTTCCAATTTTCCGAGGAGTTCCGACTCATCCAGTTTCAGTTCCTTTAGCGCCTCAGACAGGGGTCTTTGACCTCCACAACAGAAATCGATCCGGTTCTCCTTGAAAATTTCCGCTGCCTTCGGAAAGCGTGCAACAATATCGCCTAATTTATCAGTTCCATGAAATACAGAGTCCATGTGAGCACCTCCTAATTTTGTCGTTTCCCTAAGTATATTCATGTTTCCCCTCCCCCCCATTGACCTGCATCAATAGGGAACCCGTTGAGGAGCTCTTTTCTTATCCCGGGATTTTACGATATCATCACACATATGGCGCAAGGGCTTTGCATGGTGAAGGGAGAAGGAGTTCGATGAAACTGCTGATCTACGGAGGGGGAGCCGTCGGGCTGGGGATCGCGAGCTGCCTGATTAAGTCAGGCCATGATGTAACGATCATCTCCCGGCCGGACACGGTTGCCAGCCTTACACAAAAAGGTTTGGAGAGAATCGGTATCTTTGGTAAGTTTCACGCTCCTCCCGGATCCTTCCATACTTTTTCCACCCTCGCTGAAGTAGCCCGTGAAAAATTCAGCTATATCCTCGTATGCACAAAAGCCCATGATTCTGAGGGAGCGGCGAAAGATCTTGCCTCTCACCAGAGTGTGCTCGGGAAAGAGGGAAAAATCGTCCTCCTTCAAAACGGATGGGGGGGTGCGGAACAGTTTGCAGGCTTCTTCGACAAGGAGAGAGTGCTTAGCGCGAGAGTCATCACCGGTTTCACAAGACCAGAACTACACAGGGTAGAAGTCACGGTACACGCCGATGCGATCTCTGTGGGGAGCCTCTTCACCACAGACCCTCCGAACTTAGGGGCCCTTTGCGAGGCGATAGAAGAAGGGGGAATTCCGTGCACCCAGGTAAATGATGTGGAAAAGAAACTATGGGCAAAGATGCTCTACAACTGTGCACTTAACGCCCTGGGTGCCATTTTCGAGGTCCCCTACGGTGTGTTGGGAGATCACGAGAGTACCAGGGCAATTATGGAAAGCGTGGTGAAAGAAGTCTATGCAGTCATGGAAGTGTCGGGGTACGAGACTCACGTGGCAACCCCCGGTGAATACCTGGAGATATTCTACGGGGCCCTCCTTCCCCCCACGGCAGATCACGATTCTTCAATGCTCCAGGATATTCGTCAGAAGAAGACAACAGAGATCGACTTTTTAAACGGCGCGGTGGTGAAACTGGGAAAACAAATGGGTGTTGAAACCCCAGTAAACCTTACGATCGTCAGGATGATAAAATTCCTAGAAGATAGGCCATAGAGTGTGAGACTATTTCTTCACCCGGAGGAGCTGTCCCACGTAGACCATGTTAGTTTTCAGGTTGTTCAACCGCTTTAGGGCCCCCGCATCTGTCCTGAATTTCCTTGCGATCAACCAGAGAGAGTCCCCCTCCTTCACCCGGTAGCGGCCGTCAGCGAGAAGTGTATTGGAATTTTTTACACTGCCGGACCTCCCGGTTATCTTAATAACCTGTCCCACCCGAAGAGTAGTGGATCGTAAATGATTCACCCGCTTAAGGCTTCTCACATTGGTACGGAACCTCTGAGCGATCAACCAGAGAGAGTCCCCTCTTCTGACCCGGTATTTCCCTCCTGGGAGGGAAGAAAAATGAGGGGAATACCCCCTTGATGCCCATCTTCCCAGAGGTATCTTCAGTTTCTGTCCCACCCGGATGAGGCTCCTCCTTGAAATACGGTTGGTCCTTACGATGGCGGTGACAGTTGTGCGGTATTTCACGGCAAGGTAGGAAAGGGTCTGTCCCCTTTTCACACGATGAAACGTGTAGGCACGTCTCGGTGGAGACCACTTAGGAATAGAATCAATCTTCGCCAGAAGGGCTTCCCCACTCCCCGGGGGAACCCTCAGTGTATAGTCTCTGCCAGGTGTTGCCTGGCGCCTCAGTTCTGGGTTTA
>CAZPLX010000108.1:0-5666 GCA_964587345.1 uncultured bacterium | reverse complement strand
AGGCTGCGTCTCCTCCCGCTTTCTGAGCCTCCGCGATAATATGAAGGGCCAGCGTTGTCTTTCCCGACATCTCCGGACCATAAATTTCTGTGATCCTGCCCCGGGGTATTCCCCCGACTCCGAGTGCGATATCGAGTGAAAGCGCTCCCGTGGATATGATAGGAACATCATGGATCCTCGCCTGCGCGCCCAGTCGCATGATTGCCCCTTTTCCATACTGCTTCTCTATAGAGGAAAGGGCAATGTCCAAAGCTTTTTTCCTGTTGCCTTCCATCGTTACCTCCTGCGGCATTTTGCCGTTGGTCGTGAAGAAGAGAACTCCTCAGGAATCTGTGAGGGGAACCTCTTCGATTATATCGTAAATTGCTCCCTTCTTTGTAAGGGTACTTTTACAAATGTGAATAGAATTCGCCTCAAACTCTCCGAAGAGTTCGCATTTCCCCGGGAGAAGCTCAATTATCGGTGCTCCTTTCCGCCTCCTCACCCTCCCCACTGTCACGTGGCCCCTGAAAGGCCTCCGGTCCCTCTCATATCCCAGCCCTCCGAGTGCGCTTTCAACCTTCTCATGCAATATTCCTACCATCTCCATCCCCTCTTCTACGGGCACCCACAAAATCCGCGCTCTGGAATTCGAAGGAAAGGCACCCCAACCCTTAAGGGAAAGCGGGAAAGAGGGGAACTGTCCCCCCTCTCTTTTAAGGACAGTTGCGATTGGATCAATATCCTGATCCTTCACTTCTCCGAGAAACTTAAGAGTTATGTGAAGATTCTCCCTGGGAACCCACGCCACCCCCTTCATCTCCATTTTAATCTCTTCAAGAATCTCTTCCACAGCCTCCTGCACCCGTTGCGGGAGGGGAATGGCAATGAATACCCTCACATTCAAGCTCCTCCTCTGATCGCTTTCATCAGAAGATATATGGCGTAGGAAGATGCGTTCCACCTGATCTCCCCTCTTGTCCCCTCAAAAAAAATCCGTTCAGTTTTCGTACCTGTTGGGGTATGAAGGCCGAACCAGACGGTACCTACAGGCTTTTCTGGCGTCCCCCCCTCTGGACCCGCGATACCCGTAACCGAGAGACTGTAGTCTGCTCCGATTAGTCCCGCCGTTCCTTTTGCCATCCGGGACGCGGTAAAAGAACTAACCGCTCCATGGGATAGGAGTATCTCTTCTTCAACGTGGAGGAGACCCCTCTTTATCTCGTTGTGATAGGCGATAATTCCCCCGAGAAAATAGAGGGAACTGCCGGGAACATCAGTGATTCTGCTCGCGATGAGCCCTCCGGTGCACGATTCCCCTACTCCCACAGAAACTCCTTTATTGACCGCCTCCTCCTTGAGGTGTGCTTCGAGAGAAGCATTTCCTGAACCGACGAACTTCTCCCCTACCCCCGGGGGAAGGGTAAATAGAGCTCCCCCTCTTTTATTTTCTCTGACCATTATAAGGTGTTCCCACAGGCCTTCCCTGGAAAGTTCTACGAAGAGATTCTCCTTCCTGTACCACTCTATCGCCTCTTCCTTCTCTTCATCCGTCAGGGAGAAAAATCTCAATTTCACGATATCCGGGGACACATCAACCACCATGAGGAAAAATAAATTTTGCAACGATTACAACATGAGCGATGTGTGCGTAAATACCGGCAATCAGGTCGTCCAGGATTATGTAGAAAGATCCTTCCTTTTTGTCTGCTACCGATGCCGGCCACGGTTTTAAAATATCAAAAATACGGAAAAGAATGAAAATAGTGATCCCGGTTTTTAGATCTCTCGGAAGAAAAGCTCCCGCAAGAAGAATTCCCAGGATCTCGTCTATCACCACGGAGGGAGGGTCTTGATGGCCCGTCTCCCTCACCACCTCGTCGATTCCCCTGAGGGAGCCAACAAATAGGGTGCACCAGACCACCCAGTAAAATATCCCATCGGGGATCAAAAACCAGAGAACTATCCCCGGGAGCGACCCCACTGTCCCTGGAATAAGGGGAGAGCGGCCTGAAAGGAACCCCTCTGCGATACATTTGGAAAGAGCAACAAGCCCCTCCTTCCATTTCTCGGGAAAATCATTCTTCCTCACCAATTAAGCCTCCTCTCCAAGGGTAAGTATTTCCTTCATATTGTGGGAAGTCAATTATAATTTGTTGACTTTTCAAGAGGTTACTCAATAGAATATCGATAAATTCGTGGAAAAAATTTCTTTTGCGAGGCAAAATTGGAAGAGAACAGCGCAGAAGGAGTGGTTCATCTCATTGCCATCGCGGTCACGGATATCGCAAAATCCCTGAAAGCGATCCAGTTTTACCCCGATGGGCATCCCTCTTTAACGGCCATTCTTCAGGAAACGGTATGTTCGATCGGGAATATCCCCGCAAAAGAGGAAGGTATCGAATTAGATGTGTCCAGGCAGACCCTTTCCTTCGAGGGCTCCGCGATTCCCGAGAAACATGGCGCTATATCAGACTTTCGAAACGCCCTCTTTCTGCGAAGGACAGAAAAAGTCATCTTTCTCCCCGAACTGGGAGAGGAGGATCTCACTCAATTTCTCACCGCATTGACGATAGAACCTTCCGAAGTGGTGGAAAAGGGAGGTCTCGAAAAAATTCTCATTTCACAGAAAGTATCTAAAATCTGGATCAACAGGGTCGATTACGAAAGACTCACTGAGGAACTCAAGAAAGAGCAGGAAAAGGGTGAGGAATTTGAAGGTGAATTTATCCTGGCAGATGAGGATATATCGAGGGATCTCACGGAACTTATCCCAGAAAGGGAGGAAGAGGAATCTTTCGATACTCTTATCTCTTTACTGAAGGATACGGGAGACCCGGAAAGGTACAGGGCACTCGTCACAAAAATATCGGCTTCTGTATTGGACAGCGGGGATGACGTGAGGATTTCTCATCTGGAGGAGGCGGTCACCCTCTATTCCCATCACATGGACAACCCTCCCGGAGAGGGGGAAGACATTGTACCCATAGCGGTTCTGGGGATAAGAGAAATTAGTAACGAAGGTGCCCTATCTCTCTATTTCAACAAAATCAGGAGCACTTCGTTAAAGGAACAGAGGGTTGGGATAAATGCCCTTCTCGCAATAGGCGACGGAGGAGTGGAAAGGATTCTCTCGGTCCTTTGTGAAGAAGGGGATCTGGGAGTACGGAAAATTCTTGTGGAAACGGTTGTCGGAATCGGCGAAGGGGCTATTCCCGAAATTATTCCTTACCTTAAAGATGACAGATGGTATGTTGTGAGAAACATGGTCACAATTCTGGGAAAATTGGGAAACGAAGAGGTAGCACCCGATCTGGTCACTGCCCTTCAAAACCCCGATCCTCGTGTAAAAAAGGAATCAATTAAGGCACTTTCCCGAATTCCGGGGACCCTCTCCATTGCCGCAATCGGAGAGTGCTGCTTTGATCAGGACGAAAGCATAAAAACCATCGCAATCACCGCTCTGGGGTCGAGAAAAGAGGAGGAAGCTGTCGAGATACTCAGGGAGAGATTTATTATGAAGAACCTCTTATTCCCTGACACCCGCCTGGTCAGGGAAGTAATTGAATCACTCAGAAATATTGGATCGGAAAGTTCCGTTGACCTCCTTCGGACCATAGCATTGTACAATCCTTTCATGGTTCCAAAGAAAATCAAGGACATGAAGGTTCACGCGGTGAAAGCTCTCGGCAAAATCAAATCCTCCAGGGCAAAAGAAGTACTTGAGGAACTGTCCAAAAATTCCGATACAGTATGCAGGAATGTTGCATCAAAACAGCTGAAGAGGACAGTTCATGGAAAGGAAGGAACTTGAAGGGCACATACAAGAGATTTCAAAGTCACTTGGGGGAAGTCTCAAGAACCTGAGCATATATCCTGACCAGCATCCCCTGGTAAAGAAGACTATAAAAAAATCTATTGGAGAGTTGGAAGCGATATTCTCTCATCGTGAGGAAATCGCTCTTGCGATAGTGGATGAAACCCTTGTGTGCGAAGGAACTCCCATCTTTCAGCTCACATCTTCCCTTGACCTGTTTATTCAAACTCTCGAAAAATGCGGTATCGAGGGACTCGTTTTCAAAAAAGGACTCACCAAAGATGAGCTCGAACGGTTTATAGCCCTTCTCCACCAGAACAGGGATGCGACCTTCTCCGAGGAGAAAATCAAGCATCTTTTCGGCGAGAGAGATATAACCCATATCTCCGCAGTTCCCGTGGACAGAAATGACGAAGACGACGATCTGAATGAGGCAAAGCAAATTTTTGAACATGCCATTTCGGTTGTTGCGTCAATCATGCAAGACATCCGACTCGGAAAGGTCCCCTCGGGAGAACAATCCCGTACCGTCGTCACACACATGGGGGATATGCTCAAGAAGAACAGAGATGCGATGCTCGCTCTCACAATGATAAAAAATTATGATGAGTATACGTACACACACTCTGTAAACGTGTCAGTCATTTCTCTTACCGTGGCAGAAACGATGGGGTTGAGCGATGAAGAGAAAATAGACGTCGGCATCGCGGGACTCCTTCACGATGTGGGAAAAACCCAGGTTGCCTTAAATCTCATTCGCAAACCCTCCTCCCTGACCCTCGAGGAGTTTGAGGAAATCAAAAAACATCCAGATGAAGGACATCGCATCCTCATGGAAATGGATTTCATAAATCCTTCCTCCGCAAAGATAGTGCGGGAGCACCACATGGGGTTCGACCTGTCTGGATACCCCAAAGTTGAACCTGGGTACACGTTAGAGACATACAGCCAGATTGTGAGCATAGCGGATTGCTACGATGCCTTAACCACCCTCAGATCATACCAGAAACCGAGGACCCCGAGAGAATCCCTGGAAATCATGACGAGAATGGCAGGAAAATCCCTTGATTCCAAAATGGTGAAAATTCTCATCAAAACTCTGGGAATTTATCCAATTGGAACTATGGTGCGATTAAACAGCGGCGAAGTTGCAGTCGTCTCAGCACAAAACCCTGACGATACGAGCCGCCCGAAAGTAATCATCCTCATGAACAGTGAAGGGGCGCATATGGAATTCCCCATCTATTGCGACCTCACTGAGAAAGATCCTAAGACAGGGAACTTTCAAAAAAGCATTCTCACAACAGTCAATCCTCTTTTGGAAAACTCGGACCCCTCACGATCCGTGGCTTAAAGGAACAGAACCAAGAGCGAAGGCTACCGATTTTCTTATAGAAGCGGTTCCAGACTCCACTTTTTTCATAAGCTCCGGCACTGCCTCTGAGAATCCCACCATCCCCAGGGCCTCTATCGCCCTGGAACTGATCTCTGGATCATTATGATTCACGAATTTCATGAGGATGGGAGCAATCTCCTTCCTCCCCGACTTGCCGAGAACCATGATCAAGTTAGCAAGAATATATCCTCGTTCCCTTGGAAGTCTTGAAACCAGGGCTTTCAAGACATCCCCTCTCGGATAATGTTCGAGAAGACGGATTGCCGCACCTCTCACATCGTCCGCTTCGTCCTCCATCGCCTTCATGAGAAGTTTGAGCCCCTCATCCCCCCCCATCTCCTCGGCAGCATAGACAACTCTCAACCTGTCTTCTGTCTTTCCTGATGTAAGGGTCCCCCTGAATTCCGGAAACTTTCTCCTCGCATAATATTTTCGCAGTGCCCTCGTCGCCTCCTCGCTCGCCGCGCTGCCCTG
>CAZPLX010000107.1:0-5673 GCA_964587345.1 uncultured bacterium | reverse complement strand
ATATATGAGTCTTGATCAGGAGTTACTGCCCCTTCACGGAGGACTTATACAGGATGGGTGATCTTTTATTTTCCCTCTAACTGCTCTTTGAGAGAATAAAGCTCTTCCAGTTCTCTTTTATCCCCTGGAAGCTCTTTCTTGTATTTTTTATAGAGTGACTGGTCATTTTCAGAAATAACTCTGTTTCTCAATGGATTTATAGCCAGATTCTTTTTCCCATCCACATATTCGATGAGATCGACCTTTGCCTTGATCTCGTTTTCCAGGGTTGCGATGGCAAAATCTACCTGTTCCGCAGATTTTTCCCTGCTTACTATGTTTCCATTATCTCCCTGGTTATTTAGGCCATTATCCCCTTCTGGAAGGGGGGATGAACTTTCCTCTTCGTGGTAGGTGGAAATAGAGGGGAGTCCTGCTTTAGTTGCCTGGTTTTTATAGTTCGAGGGAATGTTATCGGCATCATCCGTATAGTGAACGACTCCATCCTTGTCTTTCCATTTATAGACATCACCTGAGGAGGCGCGAAAGGAAAAGAGAAGTACAGATGCGAGGAAAATAGCAGGTATTAAAAGGTGTCTCGCTTTCACGGTTGCCTCACGGGACCAGAAATATCTGGAGTACCATGAGAAATGCAGAGAGGGTGAAGAGGCCAAAGGGAATGGCGAAAAAAGGGTCCATGGGAAAACCTCCCGTGTAATGTTTCTATTCTACAATAAATAACTAATTATTGCCCGCTTTTGCAAGGTCCGGGGATCTCAGGCATATGATTACGTGAAGGGAAGAGGTTTCTGTTTTTTCAACCTTTTTTTTTGACGGAAGGGGGAATAGTAGTTATATTGTCACAGGTATTTTCTTCTCGTAGATGCAGCGCGGGGAGGGGGAATGTGAAGTGATAACCCTTGAAGATATAAATCTCACATTCGGGGGCGTGAAGGCGATCAACGGGGTGTCCATCGGGGTCAAGGAAGGGGAGATTCACGCGATTATCGGGCCCAACGGTGCGGGCAAAACCTCTATCTTCAATGTGATCAGTGGGGTATACCGTCCACAGGCTGGGAGAGTGTTTTTCAAGGGGGCTCCTATTACGGGGATGAAGCCCCACCGTATCGCTTCGATGGGGATCGCAAGGACCTTCCAGAACATAGCCCTTTTCAAGGGGATGACAGTACTTGACAATCTGATGATGGGCCGCCACGTCCACATGGAGAGGGGGCTTTTCTCCAACGGCATATACTGGATGGGATCACAAAGGGAAGAGATTCAGAACAGGAAATTTGTCGAGGATATTATTGATTTTCTCGAAATTGAAAACATCAGAATGCACGTAGTGGGAACCCTGGCCTACGGGCTTCAAAAACGGGTGGAACTTGGAAGGGCCCTTGCTCTCACACCGAAGGTTCTTCTTCTTGACGAACCTATGGCAGGAATGAATCTCGAGGAGAAGGAAGATATGGCCCGATATGTCCTCGACATTAATGAGGAATGGGGTGTGACAATCATCCTCATAGAACATGATATGGGCGTGGTCATGGATATCAGCCACACTGTATCTGTTCTCGATTTCGGGGTAAAGATCGCGGAGGGAGATCCTCAATCAGTGTCGAAAGACCCACATGTGATTAAAGCGTACATAGGGGAAGAAAACGGGGATTTTGATGAGTGACCGGATCGGGAAGATACTCTCGGATCATGACACCTTTTCCAAACTTCTGAGATACCAGGCGGGGAGACTTGGCAAGAAAAAGATAGCCCTCCGGGAAAAGGAGTTCGGCATCTGGCAGGAGGTTGACTGGGAGCGCTACTATGAGAGAGTTCGCCATTTCTCCCTCGGTATGGTCAAACTAGGACTCAAGGGAGGGGAAAAGGTATCCATCATAGGGGACAACCGGCCCGAATGGGTAATGGCTGAAATAGCCGCTCAGGCCGCGGGGGCTGTTCCTCTGGGGCTTTACCAGGACTCTACACTCAAGGAAGTGGCTTACGTAATCGATCACTCCGACTCGGTCATCGTGGTCGCTGAAGACCAGGAGCAGGTGGACAAAATCCTTGAAATGAAAGAAGAGTTGCCGAAGGTACGCCATATCATCTACACCGATCCCCGGGGGATGAGGAACTACGAAGACCCTCATCTCCTCGAATTCACCGAGGTGGAGAGTTTAGGAAAAGAGATTGACGAGAGTGAACCGGGCCTGTTCGACAGGATGGTAGATGAGGCTGGGGTGGAGAGCCTTGCTCTCATCTGCTACACTTCCGGAACCACAGGATTCCCCAAGGGTGCCCTCCTCACATACAGGAACCTTTTATCCATGGCATACAACCTGAACAGGATTGATCCAAAAAGGGAAGATGACGATTTCGTCTCATTTCTTCCCCTCGCCTGGATAGGGGAACAGATGATGTCCTTATCGAGTGCTCTCCTCATCGGATTCACCGTGAATTTTCCTGAAGAACCGGAAACGGTCCAGGAGAATATCAGGGAAATCGGCCCCCACGTCATGTTTTCTCCTCCCAGGATATGGGAAAATATGACCTCTACCGTTCAGGTGAAAATTCTCGACGCGACGAAGTTCAAGCAGAAAATCTACGCCTACTTTCTCCCCGTTGGCTACCGATACGCAGACTGTAATTTCAGAAATGAAAAGCCCCCACTATCACTCAGGATCTCCTACTTCCTCGGATACTGGTTCGTCCTTCGGGCGTTGAAAGACCGCCTCGGGCTTTTAAGAATCCGCACTGCCTACACAGGAGGCGCAGCCCTCGGGCCTGACGTGTTCCGATTTTTCCACGCAATCGGGGTCAACCTGAAGCAGATATATGGCCAGACGGAAATATCCGGTATCTCCTGTGTCCACAGGGATGATGACATAAACTTTGATTCTGTGGGAAAAGCCCTTCCTGAAACTGAGATCACTCTCTCTGATACGGGAGAGATCCTGTCGAAGAGCCCAGCCGTGTTCCTTGGATACTACAAGAGTGACGAGGACACGAGGAGAACCTTGACGGAAGGATGGCTCCATTCAGGAGACGCGGGCTACTTTACCGATGACGGCCAGCTTGTTGTAATCGACCGTCTCAAGGATGTAATGTCGTTGAACGATGGGACGAGATTTTCCCCTCAATTCATAGAAAACAAGTTGAAGTTTTCTCCCTACATCAAGGAGGCGGTCTGCATGGGTCATGAAAAAGATTACATTGCCTCGATGATTTGCATCGATTACCCGAACGTGGGCAAATGGGCAGAAACAAGGAGAATCTCCTACACTACATACACGGATCTCGCGGGAAAACCGGAAATCTATAAGATGATCGACGAGGAGGTGAGGAAGGTGAATGGGACCCTTCCCGAAAATTCCCGGGTTAAAAAATTCACACTCCTTTACAAGGAACTCGACGCGGACGACGACGAACTTACCCGAACAAGGAAAGTAAGGAGGCAATTCGTCTCGGAACGGTACCAGAATGTGATCCAGGCGATCTATTCCGATGCGGAAGATATTTTCGTGGAAGCCACCATCAAATATCAGGATGGAAAGAGATCACACATAAAAACGACCCTGGTGATACAGGAAATGTGCAAAGAGGAGGCAAAGAGTGGATTATTTTCTTCAGCTCATAATTAGCGGTCTCGTCATCGGCAGCATATACTCCCTCGTCGCTCTTGGATTCACCGTGATCTACAAGGCAACGAGAGTCGTGAACTTCGCACAGGGGGAACTCCTCATGTTCGGCGCGTACGTCTGCTATGCCGTCGTTGTACAGAATCATGTTCCCTTCATTCCCGCACTCTTCATCACGATGGCTTTTTCCGCCCTTCTCGCCCTTGCGATAGAACGGCTTGTTCTTAGACCTATGATCGGGGAACCGATCATATCGATCATCATGGTAACCATCGGGCTGGCACTTGTGCTTACCTCTATTGTAAAGGCTGTCTGGGGGACCCAGATCATGGTCTACCGGCCGAAACTCTTTCCGCAGACCTCGGTGAATATCGGGGGGATTCCCGTATCGATGGAATTTTTATGGTGTTTTATTCTCTCCATTTTCCTCCTCGCGGTGTTTTCCCTCTTCTTTAAATATTCGAAAGAGGGAATCGCGATGAGGGCCACCGCTTTTTCAAACCAGGTTGCTCAGTCAATGGGGATATCGGTAAAAAAAATTTTTGCTCTTTCGTGGGTGATCGCATCAGTGGTATCCGCTCTCGGGGGAATCCTCATAGGAAATATCAACGGAATCAATTCTCAGCTTTCCCATTTCGGCCTGAAAGTTTTTCCCGCCGTGATACTCGGGGGTCTCGATTCCATACTGGGAGCAGCAATAGGAGGTATGGCCATAGGGCTTCTCGAAAATTTGAGCGATGGATTTTTCAAAATATACCTGAATGTGGGAGGGGTTAAAGAAGTTGCTCCCTACATCATACTCGTCATCATTCTGATGGTGAAGCCCTATGGTCTTTTCGGTACAGAAGAAATCGAGAGGGTGTAAGGGAGAAAATGCACTACTGCGGCGATTACAGGACTTCTTACAGGGAGGACATGAAGATCTTTCAGACTCCCTTTGTGCGCTTCTGGCTTTTCGCTTTTATCCTCCTCCTCATCGCTTTTCCATTCATCGCGTCTAACTACATGCTTTCCATCATCCTCCAGATACTAATCGCCGTAATCGGTGCTGTGGGGCTCAATATTCTTACGGGATTCACAGGGCAGATTTCCCTGGGACACGGTGCATTCATAGGTATCGGTGCCTACACATCGGGCATCATTACGACGAAACTCGGCTTGCCCTTCTGGATAGCCCTTCCTTTCGGAGGAGTCATGGCTGCCTTTATAGGTATGTTTGTGGGCATCCCCTCGCTGCGCCTCAAGGGTCTCTATCTGGCCATCGCAACGCTTGCGTCCCAGTTTATTCTCCAATGGGTCTTTCTGAGATGGGAACCCGTGACGGGGGGCTCTTATGGATTGGTTCTTTCCAGGCCCTCCCTGGGAGGCTTTTCCTTTGACAACGACAAGTATTACTACTTCATAGTACTCGCGATCACAGTAGTATCGGTGCTCTTTGCCTCGAACCTGATACGGACAAGGACAGGAAGGGCATTCATGGCAGTGAGGGACCACTACATTTCCGCCGAGATTATGGGGATAGATATTTTCAGGTATAAACTTCTCGCTTTCGGAATCTCTTCTTTTTACGCGGGGATTGCGGGGAGCCTCATGGGACATTACATGATGTTTATCTCTTCGGAGCAATTCAGTATCGGCGTCTCCATAAAGTATCTCGCAATGATCATTGTGGGAGGGCTGGGGAGTGTTCTGGGAGCGATCTACGGAGCGGTGTTCATGGTCCTTTTGCCGGAAGTGCTGACTCTTGTGACTTCGAAGCTTGCGTGGGTCTATCCTAATATATCTGATTTTATCCTTTCCATACAGGACGGTGTCTTCGGCTTGATTATCGTTCTCTTTCTCATATTTGAACCCGACGGCATTGCTCACAGATGGAGACTTATAAAAGCGTACTGGAAGCTTTATCCCTTCTCATACTAAAATAGGCAAAAGTGGTGGTTCCTACATAGATGCTTTCATTGCAGTGAACAGGGAAGGCAATTTAAAAAAAGGATGGGAAGATGAAGAGAGCGTATGCTGGTTGGAAGGCACTGCTGTAGCTGTGTTCAATGGTATT
>CAZPLX010000106.1:0-5710 GCA_964587345.1 uncultured bacterium | reverse complement strand
CGTGGCTGATGATCTCATTAAGATCATGTTTTTCACTTTCCTTACCAGCCAGGAGCAACTTTACATTTTGAACTGTTTCGTCGCTTTTTATCCCTTTGGAAAATTCGAAGAGATCCATGTCGAGGCCAGACTCTACTACCAGGGCAATATGGAACCCCTTCTGGCGCCCTGCGGACGTCACCAGAAGTGCAAACGCCTGGGCTGCCCGATCTACAGAGAATGCGTGGGCTCCCCAGGAGGAAATATAGCCCTGTAATATCTCTGAAATCTCAGGATCAGAGGAGATGATGAGTATGCGGCTTTTTAGCAGGTGGGACGTTCCTGCGACCTGTAAAGCATTCCCCTGCTGCTTTTCAAGGGGCAGGGAAAACCAGAAGGTCGACCCCTTTCCCGGCTCGCTCGTAAGGCCGATATCTCCTCCCATAAGGTCGATCAACTGTTTGACGATGGTTGTCCCGAGGCCCGTTCCTCCAAAGCGCCGGCTGATCGAGTTGTCTGCCTGGGTGAAGCGTTCGAAGATTTTGGCCTGGGCATCCTGACCGATTCCGATCCCCGTGTCGGATACCTCGAAGCGAATCGAAACCATCTCAGGAGTTTCTTTGAGCAGTTCCCCGCGAAGGGTTACACCCCCTTTATCTGTGAACTTTACCGCGTTCCCGAGGAGATTGAGGAAGATTTTCCTCAACTGGAGCTGATCACCTCGAAGGAGAAAGGGGATCTTTGGTGATAAAAAGGTGGTAAGTGTGAGGCCCTTGTTTCTCGCAACGGGCTCTACCATGGCGGTGGTGCTCTTGATGAATGAGTGGATGTCGAAATCAACCGATTCAATCACATATTTTCCCGCCTCTATCTTCGATATGTCGAGCACATCCTCTATTAAAGAAAGGAGAGTCTCCGCGGAGGCTTCGATCGTGGTGGCGTGATCCTCCTGCTCAGAACTTAAGGGTGTGTCTCTTAAAAGGGCCGCGATGCCTAAAATGCCGTTTAACGGAGTACGCATCTCATGGCTCATATTAGCCAGGAACCTGCTTTTGGCTTCGTTTGCCTCCTCTGCCTTCTTGATCGCTTCGTTTAGTTTTTTGAGGAGGGTGGATACATATGCAGGTAAAACGATGAGGCCCATCAAAAGTCCCCCTGCCAGGGCTGTGTGGGTCTTCCAGTAGCCGTTTTGGGTAACCATTACTCCAAAGGCGGATACGCTGAGAACTGTGGAGGCGAAGAGATAGCTGTTTCCATATCTGAAACCGTTCCCGAAAGTGACCCAGAGAAGAACGATGAAATAGGGAGACGCATCCTCTCCTGTGAGGTACATAACCACGACCGATCCTCCTATATCTCCTACCATTCCGATAAGTTTCCTGGCCCTCGAAACTTTCTCGGGTTGGATAATGATGCTGAGGAATAGGAGTATGGAAAAAATCAGGTAGCCCCCCACATACTCTACTGCGAAGAGTTCATGATTTTCGACCAGTCCGTCCTTGCCCGTGTAGTAGATCAGGTACAGAAGTGCGATGAACACGAGAACAACCCGGATAAGCGCCTGCTCGTGCTCGGAGTCGGGCCGTTTTGAGAGCTTTTCCCTCAACCCCTGCAATGGTGACGTGCGTCCCGTAACAGGAGCGGGAGAGGCCCGAGATGTATCCACCTTTTTCTGCATCATCTCGTTGTCCTTTCCGTTATGAACCACACTTATCCATAACTATTCTTATCGGCCACGGGATCTGGAACTTTACTTCGGAAAGGACGGCAAAGCAGGTGGTTAGGGGGTCAGGAACCGGGAACAGGGCACAAATCCTTCTTCTTAGTGATAGACGGGGTGGTAGTTGTGGAAAAAGCGTGGGAAATATGATATGTAAAACTGGTAATGGGGAAAGATCGGATGGATTTAAGATGAAAGGTTTTCGAGGTTATGTAAGTCTGATGTGCATCTTCTCCTTTCTTTTTTCCTTTTTTCTTTTTACTATTAACTCCTTAGCTCTCGCTGAAGAACCACTCCCCACAAAAGAGAAGATTCTTTCCTATCTTGATCTCCCTTTTTCTCGAATGGCTCCTTTCGATTTAGATGGAGACGGCTCTCTTGACTCGAGGGATCTGGACCTTTTCGAAGAGAAGATTATCGGGAACAGGATTGCCGGGGCTTCCTTCGATCTTACAGGGAACGGGAGCGTCGACGGCTTCGACCTGATTATCCTTCAGGCCCTTGTGGGCCGTTCGGGGAAAGGGATCAAATATCCTGGAATTTTAGATGTGAGCTTTGACGGAAAGATCGACAGGAATGATTATGAATTCCCCACAGAGCCGGCCCCTCTTCTCCTATCCCTTATGGGGGATGAGAATGAGGGCCTTCCAGAAAAAAGTTCTGCCTATCTCACTCCCCTGCCGGCAGTGAGCCTTGCCTCCATCCTTGGGAAAAGGGTGAAAGCAAAGAGGTGGGAACTGATCCTCGAGCCGGGGGGTTCTCTCTTCCTGAAGGAATTGACAAAAGATGAAAGGAAGGACCTGAAAAAGGGAGCATCTTTAAGGAGCATCCCTCGGGAAATACAGGAGTCGATTCTCAAAGCACCGGTCATCTATAAGCTCACAGGGAAAAAGGATGGGAAGGTTCGTGATGTATCCCTCATCTCCTTCGATCCCCTGACTCTCGCTGTTATGAGGGTCGAGGTGAAAGGGGGAGGAGCGCCGGTTAAGGGGGACGTTATCCTTTCTCCCGCGGGAGTGATCGTCCTGGGAAAGAAGGTATACTACACGGGGACCTCACTTCCTGGAAATGTGACCTCTCTCACGCCTCCCGGTCAAGGAAGAGGAGGCCGTACCGGAACCCGGGGGGAAACTCTTTTCTCCAGTGCTCTTCCTTTTTCATTGCCCTCCATGATACCGGAGGCCTGTGCGGCGGAAGAGGGCAAGGCACTACAATCACATGTTTTCATGGCAAAGAACAGATCCTTATCTTCGGGAGTAGGGGCCCTGACAAGAACACATATTTTCAGGTCGATCCTCGAGGCGGGGAAAGGGCACAGTGATATAGTCGAACTCATAGAGGACATCCTCAATGAAATCAGGGAGAAGAAGGAGAAGTGCCTGAAAGCGGATTGTGGGAGCCTGCAGAAAATCTACAATGTTCTCGCCAGGCTCGAGGATGGGACAGCAGGATCCGCGGAGGCTTTTAAGGGGGGGGCACACTTCTTCCAGAAGCGGGTCGCCTCCGATTTCGGGCTTCAACAAAACATCCTCCGGAATATGTCCGACGAATGGAGCCGCGTTGCTCTGTTTCATGGATTACGCATTCTTGCCGCGGCTGGGGGAGCCGCGGCGTCGGGCTATACGGCCCTCTCGAAAGGGGGGAAGCAGGTGCTTTCCTGGGCCGGGAAAACGCTTTTGTGGACCGGGGTCACGGAAGGGCTCAGCATGGTGGGGGGAGAAGGGGATGCGGAAAAGGCTGTGGATGTGGGAAAGGCTACAGAAGCGGCGGCCAAAGCGGAAATGAAATGGAAATCTCTCGGATCTTTAAAAAATATTTCCGGGAAAACCCTCACGAAACTGAGAATGGCGACTGTAATTGATGGGAGTCTCGCCATTTCCATGGCCGGCATCGATACGAGCCTGCTCCTTGGTATCGACTACATCAAGTCGAAGATGGGGATGATGAAAGGAGCCCTCGGAAAGGTCCAGGCAGGCCTGATTCTTGACAAGATGAATAGTAAGCTCTACCGGCAGATGGCGAAGCATCTTGAAGGGAGGATCACAACATACCGTGCGTACCGGCAGAAACTCTCTGCTTCCCTGAAGAAGTGCCTGACCTCGAAGAAGGAGGGATGTTCAAAGGCGCTTGCGGAAGCCCTCGCACGGGCTAAGGCCCGTCTGGACGAGGAGCTAAAAGAAGTAGAGGTGATTGGGAAAAAAATAGAAGAGACCCTCCGCAAGAAGAGGGGTCTTTCTAATCCCTTCGTGGACATGCGGGTCCGGCTTGGTGAGATTGGCCCGAAACTCGCCGGGGCTCGGGAAAAGTACCGCCTCGGAATCGGGAACGAGACAAAAGAGGAACTCGACAGGCTCGAGGGGAAAATAGATCGGCTGAAAAAGGAAGTGAAGAGCATCTCCAGGGAGATAAAGGAAAATGAAGGAAAGCGGAGAACCCTTGCCACCAAGCTCGATAAGCTCATGGAGGAGAGGAGAGTGAAAGACAACCGGGCTAAGGCGAACTACAGCCAGAGTGCCGCCAGAGCCTGGAATGAGTACAACTCCTGTATGAAAAAGATCGCCGCATTAGCCCCCCGGGGGAGCACGGTCCCTAGAAAAGTGAAGGGAAGAAAAACCGTTGCGTACATTTCCCCTTCAGAAATCCTTGATCCTCTCATTAATGTCCTGAAAGAAAGCAGGGACATGTTGACGGGACTGACGATCATCTACGTGAGAATTCCCGGCTGTGGGAAAGACATATTATCCCGGGAGGGGAAAGATATGTCCGGATCCGCCCCCATCCCTCCTTTAGAGAACCCTTTCAGCGGTGAAGGGCTGCCCGCCGTGTCTCAATCAGACTCTCTCTCCATCGGGGGGACCGTGTACGACAGCCATCAGAAGATCGCTCCGGGAGCAATCGTCGTAATGATCGCGTTTTATACAGAAAAAGGGGAAAAACCGTGGAACCACTACTACATCGCAGGGGACCCGAAATGGATTACCCGGGCCGATCAGAATGGCAGGTTCCGCATTGAAAATATTCCTCCTCCAGGGGAGGTCCATGGGATGAATTATGTGGTCTTACAATTATATTCCTTCGTTGACGGGGAGGATGCGGGGATGTTCCAGACGGGCTACGAGGTGGGGAGGTCTCTGTATGATATCAAAATCTGGCCTCTCCCCTTCATGGGGAAACACCACCTGTGGGCGATCTCACCTCCCGCGAGGGGAAACCGCGTGACCCCACCTGACAGCGATCACGTGTCGGCTATTTACCTCTTTCCCACATCCCTTCTGGAAAGGAGGAGGGGAAAAAAGACGGGGATAGTCATAAGGCCTCTCAAAAAACCCTTTCCCTCACTATCTGTCTGGGGCTTCCAGTTTTCCTATCCTCTCACGAATTATCACATGATCACGGGGAGGACTCCGGATGCCCCGGTGGACCCTATGGGCATAGGCCCCCTCTTCCTCATCGACCGTGACACCATTACGGCAAAGGGGATGGATCTGGAAGAGGCCCCGGGAACGGGGGTGAGGAGTGAACCTCCCTTTCACCCCTATACCGGGAAAATCCCAAAAATAGTGGAACCCCCACCCATGGAAGTAGCGCCGGATAAATAAATATCAGGCTTCTCAATCACCTCCCAGGATTTTTCCTATGAGCCCGCCACGCTCCTCCCCTCTATCCGCGCCAGACCTTGAGGCCGATACGATGCGGTCGGCAAGCCGGGAAAGAGGCAGCCCCTGGAGGTAGATCTTGCCAGGTCCGGTAAGCCTTGCGAGAAAAAGACCCTCTCCTCCAAAGAGGGCGTTCTTGAAACCTCCCACGAACTGGATATCGTAGTCCACCGTGGGGGCGAACCCCACGATACAGCCGGTATCCACCCGGAGGCCTTCTCCCGACGACAGCTCCCGTTCGATAATTGTGCCCCCTGCGCGGACGACGGTCATGCCGCGACGCGGGAGGAGCCGATGTGTATGGCCGGTTATGCCAGTCGCAACCACGCTGCCTCCGGCAAGTATTGTGACTTAT
>CAZPLX010000105.1:0-5770 GCA_964587345.1 uncultured bacterium | reverse complement strand
ATGGCCACGTCCCGAAGTACGAGTACACATCCCGGGGAAACAATAAGCCTATAGAGGGGGGAACTCGTGACTGGCCAGGGATTGCCCCGGGGAAAAGCGTCTCAGGGATAGTTGGGGGAGGCCTGACCCTCGTGATCGTCATAGGGATAGGGTGGATTTTCAGGCGCAGGGGCAGGTAGAGACATATGTCGGTATCCTTTTAAATCTTTTTCAAAATAGTTATCCTTCAGATGAGGTGAGCGTATACACTGTCCATATAAATCTTTGGAGGGGAACATGAAGAAAGAGTACGATTTGTCCACGCGATGCGTCCACGCCGGGGAAGGGAGCGACAAAGAGGGTTCCCCTCACACTCCTATCTACAACACTTCTACTTTCGGATTTAATTCGACGGCCGACCTCCTGGAAGTCGTGGAAGGGAAACGAGAGGGCAATCTATACACCCGGTACGGCCTGAATCCGACGATCAAGAGTATTGAGTCAAAACTCGCGACCCTTGAAAATGCAGAGTCAGCTCTTGTTTTCTCCGCGGGGATGGCGGCGGAGGCTGCCCTCTTTTTTGCCCATGGCCGGAAAGGAATCGTCTGCATCGGAAACGCCTACGGGGGTACTTTGGAACTCCTCGGGGATCAGCTTCCCCTCATGGGGATTCCCACTTACCTGATCCTGGGGAGGGATGTGGGTTCCCTCGAAGAGGTGCTGCAGGAGAAACCGGGGCTCGTATTTTTCGAGACCCCCACGAACCCGACGATGGAGATATTCGATATCAGGCACATTTCGCACCTTGCCCACTCCTTCGGTGCCCTTGTCGCTGTGGACAACACCTTCGCGTCTCCCGTGAACCAGCAGGTCCTTTCCCTGGGAGCGGATATTGCCGTTCACAGCGCCACCAAGTACCTGGGAGGGCACAGTGATCTCACCGGGGGTGCCCTCATGGGGACCAAAGCGCTGATAGATGCGGTTGCCCCCTGGCGAAAGAACCTTGGGCAGATGATGGCTCCCGAGGTAGCAGGCCTCTTATCAAGAAGTGTGAGAACTCTGCCTGTCCGGGTTATAAGGCAGAATCAGACGGCCATGACCGTTGCTGAAGTGATGAATGAGCACCCCAGGGTAAAGAGAGTACTCTATCCCGGGCTCCCCAACTTTTCCCAACACGAGATGGCACGCTCCCAGATGTCCGGTTTTGGGGGAATGCTTACCCTGGAGATCGATGGATCGGGAGAGGATGCCACGAGTGTTGTGGACAGGCTGGAACTGATTACCATCGCGGCAAGTCTCGGAGGACCCGAAAGCCTGGCCACCCAGCCGATGACTACAACTCACTTCGGCTTATCCCCTGGGGAGCGGGAAAATCGGGGAATCACCGATTCCATGATTCGATTTTCCATCGGCATGGAGTCGGCGAAAGATCTGATAGGGGACCTGAATAACGCCCTTATGTGAGGGTGTGATCTTTTAGTTGCTCATGAGCTGGGAGCGGAATCTTTCCATCATGGAGACGATCGTGTCTATTTTCTCCTCTCCCACTGCAAGTTCCAGAAGCATCAACTCCTCATCGCGCACCTCGACCGGGATCTGATCTATCACAGGGGGCTCGAGGATATGAAAGACTTTCAATTTTAGACATTCTCCCGCGAGTGGACCGGACCAGCTCGGATCACCATCAATCACTGTTCTTGAGCCCACCTCGAGATACTGCTCGTTGGTGATTCCCCATACAAGAATAATATTTTCCGGCCCATGCTCATCTGCCGCTTTTTTGATTTCCTCCTGACTCTCCGAGTCAAGTGAGAGGGCAGCGGTTCAGACGAAACAGGATTCCCTCACGAGTATCACCTCCGCCCCTGCTGCTTCGAGACACTTTCTAAGCGATTCACCCTTGATCTCCTGTCCGTCTCCGAAGGCGATAACTTTTTTTCCAGCGAGCATTTCTCTCCTCCTAGGTATGGTTCGGGTTTTTCCCGATCACAAATGATAAGCCGTCTGACAAATTCGTCATTCTTGATAAAAAAGGGCTGCCCTTCGCTACGATCATGATCATTTTTTTCTTCCCTTCCAGAATCTCTTTTATCCCGTGGGCGATATAAGGAACGCCGGCGGGAATATGCCCCTGAGTCGGGGCAAAGCCCACGAGCCCCCGTTTTTCGATGAACTCCTTCATCTCTGATTTTTCTATTTCCTTCTGCTGAACCGCAAGAGCGGCGATAAGGCGGTAGTTTTTAAGAGGAATGTCGTCCTGGCCTATGGGGAGAGTGATTTCCGGGTTTTGCAGTTCCGTGGCATAACGGTCTATGTCGGTCAATTTCAATCCCTTTGCCTTTAACGGTTCAAGGATCAGGCTTTCCTGGATGCGCTGTTGGGACCCTCCCGCGCCGATCGGATATTTACCCAGTAAATCGAGCCTCAAGACAGGGGAATAACCGTCATCTTCCGTTACCAGGAAAGCTACACCCCCCACCACATCTTCGAGGAGGGGCATGTTATTTTTTAGATGTCCCTGAAATTTCATCCCCAGTTTGGCCAGCGAACCTCCACCGACGACGACCACATTCTTGAAAAGCCCCGCCTTGACCAGGGCTGCCGCATGCATAATCGCATAGTTGGGTCCTACGCAGAAGGATTTTATATCGCAGGAGGTGGCGTTACGGCACCCCGCCATTTCCCCGATGGCCCGGGCAAGGTTCCCCCCCCCTCTCTGATATCTATCTCCTGCCGCCTCTTCGGAACAGCTGATGATATAGTCGATCTCCTGGCCATCGGTGCTACACCGATCAAGGAGGTTTTTCAAGGCCAGGTAGCCCGATGCTTTTGTAATCAGATTTTCCATGAGCACATGGGCTTGAAGGGATTCGTCCTCGTCATGATGCCGCTGGAAACAGCCCACGAGGAGGCGATTATGGTAGAGAGGGAGAGAATGATCCTGATCTATTTTTTTTCTGATCTCCTCGATCGATTTTCCGTTGCGGAGCCTTTTTTGGATTTCTTCGGAATCACAAAAGGGGTGTGCATGTATCGCGGGCAAAACGGTTTCCTCTAAAAATTTTTTTTCTAACCAGACCAGGTCGTAGGAAGATTCATCCGTTGCCCCTTTCAAAAGGGCGTAAAATTCTTCCTGGGGCATGATCTCTCCGTAAGGGCCAGATCTTCCTGGGGCACTCCCATGATTCAGAAGATTTTGGAACCATGGGGTGGGAAGTGACCTCAAACCATCGGGTTCCATGTTTCCGATGAATACCTGGTTGGGCCCATAGCCCACCACTTCTCTGTATGTCCTTAAATGGCTGTTGATTTTATCCGCAAGTTCCGGATCTTTTTTTACTTCTCGCGTTGGTTTGGATCCGTGGCGGACAAAATCGGGAAGATGAACGAGGATATTGGAACATTTCTTGATGATCACATTTCGAGAATTCATGGTGCATCTCCCTATTTCCCAAAGAACAGCTTCAACTTTATGGGCACACCAGAGGTGCCTTCCCTCTATTGATCGTAAAAGACGGTTTGTTCCTCGATGGGTGCTTTGAGAGCAGTAAGAGCCTTCACCAGGAGATTTCGCCGGACTTCCTTTTCTTTTTCCAGGGTTAAAGTGGGGTTCCCAAGGGGATGGGGGATGGCTACCGCCGGAACAATTCTGTTGGCCCCCACAGTCTGAGAGATGGTGATGATAGAGCAGATATGAACTACCGGGATGCCCGCCCGTTCAATCTCTTTTGCCATCGTTGCCCCGCAACGAGTGCATGTCCCTCAGGTGGATGTGAGGATCACCGCTTGAACCCCGTCCCTGACCAGGTCGACGGCGATCTCTTTCGCGAATTTCTGGGCGCTATCTACGGATGTGCCGTTTCCCACTGTGGTGTAGTACCAGTCATACTGTGTAAATCCTATCTCTTTTTCCAGCTCCCTCATCATGTCGAGGGGAAGAACCCTGTTGGGGTCCTTGTTGGCATAGGTGTTGTCATATCCTCCGTGGGCGGACTGGTAGGTCTCCGACTCCAGCTTTTCGATCCCTTTGAGAAGATATTTCCCGTACTTGGAGGCGTTGGAGCTTTCTATGTGGTCGGGATTTCCTGTGGGAACAATTCCCCCGGAAGTAACAAGGGCGACCTTTATCCCTGTGAGGTCGCGAATAGCCGGCCTGGGGTCGACGCGGTCGAAGAGGGGAATAGGATATTCCGTATCGAAGGATTCACCCTCAATCTTTTGAAGGAGCATGGAAATCGCACGTGTAGAGGCCTGCTCCCTGTGAAAATAATTTTTCCTTATGCCCTGTTCAAAGCAGCCTTCATCTTTCGGTATCTCAATCGTCTCCCCTCGTAAAAGTTTCATCCCAAGACGGACCATTTTGTGAGCGGCATTCTCCATGCCTGTCACATTGCTACCACATTCGAGGATAAAAATGGACTTTCGGTACGTATCTACCCCGGGGTTTTCGCCGTACATCGCAGTAATAGTGGGGATGCCCATCCGGGTGAGTGCCGCGCAGAGTGAACCGCAGGCCATGCCGTATCTCCCTGCATTGAAAGCAGGGCCGGCAATAACCAGATCCGGGGAGTATTCACTTATCCAGGGGATAATCTCTTCGAGACTTTTCTCTTCATTTTCGGCAAAGTAGCTGTCACCGCAGATCACGGTGGCAACGATTTCCATATCTGCATCCTGTTCTTGAAAGATTTTCCCGAGGAGCCGTCCAGGCCCCTTGGGCCCCGGGACCGTGCGGGGCGGGCAGTTTGCCTCCTCCTCTCCTCCTACACCGCCGAAAAATTGATTGAGATAATGAACGACACGGTATTTTTTCTTCTCAGATATTCTTGACACTTACAACACCCTCGTAGAGGTTTTTTCCAATCCCAGCTGGTTGGTGGATCCGATAACTACCTGAAGTTCAACGGCAACGCTTCCATCGGGGAGCCTGCATTTACTGGAGCCACCGGCCAATTTTGTGATTACCCCATCATCGCCAATGATTCTTTCCTGTGGAGGGAGGATAACCACCTCATTGGCATTCCCGGTGGTAATAATGGCATCAGCACTTGGATGTGTATCTACCAGGGATTGGGAGACTCCTGCCTGGCCTGCGAATTCGTCGGTGATAAGAACAGTCTTTATCCCCATGGCTTCGATTTTGGAGCAGTTCATCATGAGATCCGCGTCGGGATTCCCAAATCCCTCCTTGGAAATGATGACGCCGTCAGGTCCCAGAGATGCAATATGCTCGGCTGCACGGGTGGAAGAGCCCTGTTTGTCGGCCATGGTAACGTTCTCGTTGGTAATGACGCACCCCACGAAATTCCAGTCGATGGTGTGCCTCCTCAGAAGTTCAACGATTATGGGATTATTCTGGTGATGATAGGTGGTATTCTTGTCACAGGCAGACACACAGTTTCCGGAGACTATGGCACCAAAGAGAACTTCAGAGGGCTCGATTATCCTGGGATCCATCGTTTTTGCGTCCACTCCACAATAATAGGTATCGTGTAAAAGACCCTGGGATTGGAGCATGTAGAGATAGGCAATTTTTGGCAGCTCCTCCTGTGCGTAAGGTTCCCGGGTATCGGGAGAATCTGAATATGCCGGATTGACAAGGGTTTCATGGCTGTCCCAGTCAAGAGGCTCCTTTAAAGCATTCCGTGCCAGGTAATCGGAGGCTTTGAAACCTGCCATCCTCATGGCTCTTTCGTGATCATGACGTTCCAACACCTCGCTTACTCTGATATCTAAGACAAGGTGGTGCTCTAGAGTCAAGAGAGATTATTACAACTCAGACAGATGTGGG
>CAZPLX010000104.1:0-5773 GCA_964587345.1 uncultured bacterium | reverse complement strand
GACCCGGAGAAGATGGTCCTTTCCCTCTCTTACGGAGAGGAAAAGGGGGAGGTTGTTCTGGAAAACTCTGGATTACAATTTTTCAGAAATGCCCTTTGTGCCGCCGCGGTCTCTTTTGCCCTGGAAATTCCTTTCGAAAAAGTTCGGGAAGGCCTTGCCCGATTTTCTACACCAGAAGGGCGCTTTAAGATTCTCCACCTTGGGGGAGATCTGGTTGTTGTTGATGACACATACAACGCGAACCCTCTATCTGTCGAAGTGTCTATCGATACGGTGAGGGCAATTTTTCCCGAGAGGGAGGCAATCTATATTTTCGGGGACATGCTGGAACTGGGTGATGCTGCGCCAACATCGCACACACGGATAGGGAAACTTGCCGCGGCATCCGGCGCGAAGGGGATCTATGCCTTCGGTCCCCTCTCGAAAAGGCTGATTGACGGCGCGATTGAGTACGGATATCCCCGGGAAAAGTGCTCCCACATGGGGGACATCGATACCCTCGTGAGAGTAGCCCTGAGAGAAGCAGGGGCGGGGAGTGTCGTTCTTGTCAAAGGATCAAGGATGATGAAACTGGAACAGGTGGTGGACGCCTTTACCCGCCACTTTTCAATAGAGGGCAAAACCGCATGATCTATCACCTCTTATATCCCCTGAAGGGAGCTGTACCCTACTTCAATGTATTTCGCTATATCACCTTCAGGGCTATCTATGCCTCCATTACTGGCCTTTTGATCTGTTTCTTTTTGGGCAAACCGGTTATTGAAATGTTGCGCAGGAAACAGATAGGCCAGCCTATTAGGGATGACGGTCCTTCCACACACATGGTCAAGCAAGGAACCCCCACCATGGGTGGAATTCTGGTAATAGCCGGAACCGTCATCCCCACCCTCCTTTGGGCCCGCCTCGACAACCTTTACGTCTGGACGGTTATCTTCTCCACCCTCTCTTTCGGCGTGATCGGTTTTGTCGACGACTACACTAAAGTAACGGCGATGGACTCAAAAGGAATATCTGCGAAATCGAAGTTTCTCTCTCAACTCGGGGTATCTGTTGTGTTAGCCGTAATGATATTTATTCTTGCAAAAAACGATTCCAGAATTATGGTTCCCTTTTTCAAACGTTTTACTCCTGATATCGGTTTATTTTACATTCCCCTTACAATGCTCGTAATCGTTGGATCCTCGAACGCTGTGAATCTCACTGACGGCCTCGATGGACTGGCGATGGGTCCCGCAATAATCTGTATTGCCACATATCTTCTATTTGCGTATCTGGCGGGTCATGTGAAGCTGGCGGGTTACCTGAATATATTTTACGTTCCCGGAGCGGGAGAACTTGCCGTATTTTGTGGTGCCATGGTTGGCGCGGGGATGGGATTTCTCTGGTACAATGCCCACCCCGCAGAAATATTCATGGGGGACACGGGTGCCCTATCTGTGGGAGCGAGTGTGGGGACAGTTGCGGTGATTATCAAACAGGAGATTCTCCTCCTGATTGTAGGAGGAGTATTTGTCCTCGAGGCGGTTTCTGTGATCGTTCAGGTGGCATCATTTAAGACCACTCGAAAGAGGGTATTTCTCATGGCACCGATACATCACCACTTTGAAAAGGCGAGGGTGCCCGAATCCAAGATTGTCATCAGGTTCTGGTTGATCGCGGTTATCCTCGCACTTCTGGGGATCAGCACCCTGAAGCTGAGGTAACTGATGTGATCGCAGTGGTAGGAGCAGGAAAATCGGGACTGGCTGTAGCAAACCACGCGATATTGGAAGGGTGTGAGGTTGTCCTCTATGACGATCTGGAACTTCGGGAGGTCAGGAAGAGGGTGACAGGGAAACTCTCAGAAAAGGTTCTTTTAAGGGAAGGGATGCCCGGTTTGGAGAGTGGAAAGGAATTGGAAAAAATTGTTGTCTCCCCGGGGATTCCCTTGAGCAGGCTTCCTCTCGATGATTTCGAAGAAAGGGGAGTAGAGGTGATAGGGGAGGTAGAATACGCCTACCGGCATCTTGATGGTCATATTACCGCCATAACGGGTACAAATGGCAAATCTACCGTAACGGCACTTTTAGGGACAATACTTGAAAAAGAGGGATTTCGGACCTTTACGGGTGGGAATCTCAAAGACCCCCTCACCTCGGCCTGTGGAGGAGACTTCGAAATGTGTGTAGTGGAACTTTCCAGTTTTCAGCTGGAATCGGTGAAAACATTTCGGCCCTCCGTAGCGATCCTCCTCAACCTTGGAGAAGATCACCTGGATCGCTACTCCCGCTTTACTGAATATACCCAGGCAAAAGGGGCTATTTTCAGGAACCAGTTGGAGGGTGACGCTGCGATTTATAACGATGGTGACAGTATGACGGGGATGTACGCCGGCAAGAGCAAGGGAAAAAAATATCCCTTTGGTATGGGTATGGATAAAGGGATAGGCGCATGGGTCTCCGGCGATATTCTCTCAATTGAAACGAGAAAGATAAAGGGGCGATTTGATATCTCTTCTTCTTCTTTGAAAGGAAATCACAACAGGGAGAATATCGCGGCCGCTGCTCTTGGCGCAGCTCTCTCAGGGGCCAGCGAGAGGGCCATACGGGAGGGGATACTCGAGTTTCCCGGACTTCCCCACCGAATGCAGTTTGTCGCTTCAGTTGAGGGAGTTACCTATATAAACGATTCAAAGGGAACAAACGTTCACTCCCTCTGCTCAGCCCTACGAGGAGTAGAGGGGAAGGTGGTATTAATCGCCGGGGGAAGGGACAAGGGAGTATCTTTTCTTCCCGCCGGCGAGGTTATGAGGGGAAAAGTTCGATCCCTCATCCTCATAGGAGAGGCGTCCCCGCGGATTGTCAGGGAAGTGGGGCCTGGAGTAAACCACAAGACGGCTTTGTCCCTTGATGATGCGGTATCCATCGCCTCTCAGGATGCGGTGAGGGGGGATACGGTTCTTCTCTCACCTGGCTGTTCCAGTTTCGACATGTTTGCGAGTTTCGAGGAGAGGGGGGAAAAATTCCAGGAAGCTGTACGGAGGTTGTGTAAGTTTGACCAGAAGAACTGAAAATATTATTTTCCTGGTACTCTTGTTTTCCCTGTGTGCCTTCGGAGCTATTATGCTCTACAGCAGCAGTTACGTCCTCGCGGGATCTAACAAAGCATTCGGATTTGACAAAGCATATTATCTCAAGAAGCAGATAGGAGGGATGATCGCTGGAATTGCCCTTTTCCTCGCAATCCAGAAGATCGATTATTACTGGATAAAGAAAGCGGCGCCCCTGCTCGCGCTTCTCTCTATTCTGGGGCTTATCCTGGTTTTTTTCCCCTATCTTGGAGTCCAGGTGAAGGGAGCAAAAAGATGGCTTCGCATCGGTCCTGTTGCCCTGCAACCCTCCGAGTTCTCCCGCTTTGCCCTGATAGGCTATTTTGCCTACATAGTGGAAAAAAAAGGAGATCTCTTCGGGAAAAAGATGATCGATTACCTTCCTCCGGCACTTGCGTGGCTATCCGTTCTTTTCCTGCTGGCAATAGAGCCCGATTACGGGATGACATGCGTTATGGGAGCCCTTTTTTTCCTGCTCCTCTTCTCTTCAGGGTTTAGCCTGGTACCCCTGGGAGCACTCCTTGGATCTTTCATTGTCGCATTTTCGGGATTACTCGTGATGAGTCCTTATAGGATCAAGAGACTTTTTGCCTTTCTCGACCCGCAGTCCTATGCTCAAACATCCGGATATCAGGTGATACAGTCCTTGATCGGCTTTGCAAACGGGGGGTTTTTCGGAACAGGGATTGGTGCGGGGAAACAGAAACTATTTTATCTCCCTGAAATACATACAGACTATATTTTTTCGGTAATCGGGGAAGAAACAGGTTTTCTGGGAGTTTTCGTGATTGCCACTCTCTTCTTAATTCTTTTCTGCCTCTGTTTAAGGATCGGAAGAAGAGCATCGGATCATTTTGGAAGATATTTTGCCCTTGGAGTGGGGATATCTCTTGCCCTGTGTGCCTTCCTCAACATGGGGGTTTGCTTGAAACTTCTCCCTCCCAAAGGGATGGTCCTCCCCTTCATGAGTTTCGGAAGAAGTTCAATGATTGCCCATCTGGGAGCATTAGGGCTCGTATATAAAATTTCCACCAGAGGAAGGGAGAAACCGATCGATGAGAGTGTTGATCGCTGGGGGTGGGACAGGGGGGCACGTGTTCCCCGCGTTATCAATCGCTGAAGCAATCGGCGCCGTGGTCCCCGGAGTAGAAATAGCCGTTGCAGGGAAAAGGGAAAGCCTTGAATCAAGGGTATTCTCGGGCAGCGAATATCCCTTCTATCCTGTAAGGTCGGGACAGGTGAGAGGAAAAGGAATCAGTATCTGTTTTTCGCTTATCGAGATGGGGCGAGGTGTAATTGAGTCAATGAGGCTGATAAGGAAAATTCAACCGGATCTTGTCGTTGGAGTGGGGGGATACGTTTCTCTCCCCGTGGGGATAGCGTCCGCCCTGCTGAGAATAAAACTGGTCCTTCACGAACAGAATTCTGTTCCGGGATCCACAAACCGTTTTCTGGGAAAATTTGCTGTCCGCGTGTTCACGGGATTTAAAGAGGCAGGGAAGGCTTTTGGAGAACAGAAGAGCGTGTTCACCGGAAATCCCCTGAGGTATGACCTGGTGAAAAAGGCGATCGGACAAAAAGTTAATGAGGGTGATCTTTCGAATATCCTGATCCTAGGGGGATCAGCGGGTGCGGCAACTCTCAATAAATTTGCCCTTTCCCTCGTTAAGGTTGTGAAGGAAAAGAGGCTTCCTTTTCACATTTATCATCAGACGGGAGAAAATAGCTTCGAGAAAATGAAAGAAAAATACCTGGGCTTCGAAGATCTTGTAGAAGCTTTCCCATTTTCAGAGAGGATAGGGGAGTACTACGAAAAGGCACATTTTGCTGTTGCCAGGGCAGGAGCCCTGACGGTTTCGGAGATAGCATGTTTCTCCATACCTTCTATCCTTGTTCCCTATCCCTTTGCCACTGATTCCCATCAGGAGATGAACGCCCGGGAGTTCGCGGAGGCGGGATGTGGTATTTGCATTAAGGAAGAAGATCTTGATGTGGAAAATGTTCTCAATTTTATAGGGGATCTTTCCCGCGACAGAGCGAAGTATGAAGAGTTCAGGGAACATGGGAAGTGTTTTTCCCGCCCCTTTGCCGCAGATGAAATTGCCCGGGGCTGTGTGGATCTTCTTTGAGGAGACGTAAGAAATGTTCAGAAAGGATATAAAAATACATTTTGTGGGAATCGGAGGAATCGGCATGAGCGGGATCGCCGAGCTTCTCTTAAACCTCGGATATAGAGTAAGTGGATCTGATTTACAAAGAAGCACTACCACCGATCGCCTTTCGGCTCTTGGTGCCTCCATAGGCTATGCTCACTTACCGGAAAATGTGTCTGACGATACCGATATTCTCGTCTATTCGTCAGCGGTGAGGATGGAGAACCCTGAAGTAGTGAGGGCAAAAGAAAAGAATATCCCGGTCATCCCAAGGGCAGAGATGCTCGGCGAACTCATGCGCATGAAATACAGTATCGCAGTTGCAGGTTCCCACGGAAAAACGACGACCACATCGATGATCGCAATGATCCTTGGTGCGGCGGGATGGGATCCAACGGTTGGTGGGGGGGGCGAGCTAAAAGCACCTGGAGCGAACGCGTGAGTGGGGTAGGGGAATTTTCTTGTCGCCGAGGCTGACGCGTCAGACGGAGTGATCCTGGAATTGCTTTCGACAGTTGCGGTGTACGCGAAA
>CAZPLX010000103.1:0-5791 GCA_964587345.1 uncultured bacterium | reverse complement strand
CTGATATCCCCCAAGATATGCAGGAAAAGGTGACACTTTCACGGGACAGAATGCTTGAAATTCTCTCAGACGTGGATGACGGGATAATGGATAAATATCTGAACGGTGAGACTATATCCGTTGAAGAGATCAAAAATGCAGTGAGGAAGGGAACCGTAGAATTTTCCTTCGTTCCGGTTCTTTGCGGTTCGGCTTTTAAGAACAAAGGTGTCCAGGCCCTCCTTGACGGGGTCATTAATTTTCTGCCTTCACCATTAGATATCCCTCCTATCAGTGGAGTGGATCCCGGTTCGGGAAATAACATGGAAAGACACTCAACGGACGATGAACCTTTCTCGGCTCTCGCGTTCAAGGTTATGAATGATCCCTTTGTGGGGAACCTTACTTTTATCAGGGTCTATTCAGGACACATAAAGTCGGGTTCATATGTCTACAACCCTTCACGGAAGAAGAAAGAGCGGGTCGGTAGGCTTCTCAAAATGCACGCGAACAAGCGAGAGGATATAAAAGAAATTTACGCGGGGGATATCGCGGCCTGTGTTGGGCTTAAGTCAACAGTGACGGGGGATACCCTCTCTGATGAAACCGAGCGGATCATTCTGGAGACAATAGACGCCCCCGATCCCGTAATCTCGGTTTTTATCGAACCAAAAACGAAGGCCGACCAGGAAAAGCTCGGACAATCCCTTTCCAGACTTACCATGGAGGACCCCTCATTCAGGGTGGGAACTGACGAAGAGACAGGCCAGACTATAATATCCGGGATGGGGGAACTCCACCTCGAGGTAATTGTCGACCGCCTTATCCGTGAGTTTGGCGTCCAGGCACGGGTTGGAAAACCACAGGTTGCCTACAAAGAAACGATCCAGGTTTCACGCACGGGAGAGGGGAGATTTGTAAAGCAGACAGGGGGAAGAGGACAGTACGGTCATGTGGTGATCAAAGTTGAACCTGGTGATAAAGGTTCAGGTATCCTCTTTGAGAGGAAGATTGTGGGGGGGGCTATCCCAAGAGAGTACATCCCCGCGGTCGAAAAAGGTCTGAGAGAGGCAGCTGAAACGGGAATTGTCGCTGGGTATCCTGTTGTTGACGTGAAAGTAACGCTCATTGATGGGTCGTATCACGAGGTTGATTCATCAGAGATTGCCTTTAAAATTGCCGGGTCAATGGCTTTCAAAGATACGTGCAAAAAAGCGGATCCTATCATACTTGAACCGATCATGAAAGTTGAGGTCGTCACTCCGGAAGAATTTCTCGGGGATGTAATAGGAGATGTCAATTCCCGTAGAGGTAAAGTTCAGGACATTATGGCGCGAAAGAAGACACAGGTAATTGATGTTCTTGTTCCCCTTGCGGAGATGTTTGGATACGCCACAGACCTGCGCTCTATATCGCAAGGGCGGGCCACATACTCCATGCATTTTTCCCACTATGATTCCACGCCGAATTCAATCGTCAGCGAGATATTGAAGGTAAAAGGACTATAAAGTTAACAGGAGGAAAGTGACATGTCGAAGGCGAAATTTGAGAGGAGCAAGCCCCATTTAAACGTAGGGACGATCGGCCATGTTGATCATGGAAAGACGACCCTTACTGCAGCGATCACGAAGGTCCTCGCGAATCGGGGTCTCGCTGATTTCATACCCTTTGATGATATAGACAAGGCACCCGAGGAGCGCGAGCGGGGGATTACGATTGCCACGGCCCACGTGGAGTATTCGACGGAGAACCGTCATTACGCCCACGTTGATTGTCCTGGCCACGCTGACTACGTAAAGAACATGGTGACAGGCGCGGCTCAGATGGACGGAGCCATTCTCGTAGTGAGCGCGGCGGACGGTCCCATGCCTCAGACTCGGGAGCACATTTTGCTAGCCCGTCAGGTAGGTGTTCCGTGCATTGTGGTGTACATGAACAAGACAGACATGGTGGACGATCCTGAGCTTCTGGATCTGGTGGAGCTTGAGGTGCGGGATCTGTTGAACAAGTATGAATTTCCCGGGGATGACATACCTATTGTCCGGGGGAGCGCGTTGAAGGCTCTTGAGTGCGGCTGTGGCAAAGAGGGGTGTGACAAGTGTGCCACTGTCGTTGCGTTGATGGATGCGGTAGACGGGTATATTCCCTTGCCCGAGCGTGACATAGACAAGCCCTATTTGATGCCGATCGAGGATGTATTTACCATCAGTGGTCGAGGCACGGTGGTGACGGGTCGGATTGAGCGTGGTGTTGTCAAGGTAGGCGATGAAGTGGAGCGTGTAGGCTTTGGTGAGACCCGTAAGATCGTGGCTACAGGGGTAGAGATGTTCCGGAAGATTCTTGATCGCGGGGAGGCGGGAGACAACGTAGGCGTTCTTCTCCGGGGGATCAAGAAGGAGGAGGTAGAGCGTGGCCAGGTACTTGCGAAGCCGGGGAGCATCAAGCCTCATTCCAAGTTCAAGGGGCAGGTGTACATTCTGACGAAGGAGGAGGGAGGCCGTCACACGCCCTTTTTTGCGGGGTACCGTCCCCAGTTTTATTTTCGGACGACGGACGTGACGGGGGTCGTGACCCTTCCCGCAGGTGTAGAGATGGTGATGCCCGGAGATAACGTGGAGATAGAAGTGAGCCTGATCGACGAAGTGGCCATGGAGAAGGAGCTCCGCTTCGCAATCAGAGAAGGGGGCAGGACGGTAGGAGCAGGAGTCGTGTCACAGATAATCGAGTAAGGGTGGAGAGGAGAGGATGAGAGATATTATTACCCTCGCATGCGGGGAATGCAAAAATAGAAATTATTCAACAACGAGGAACAAGAAGAAGACAACAGATAAACTTGCGTTAAAAAAATTCTGCCCAACCTGTAACAGACACACGTTACACAAGGAAACGAAATAAGGATGATGTAGGCCAGTAGCTCTAACGGTTAGAGCACCGGACTCCAAATCCGGGTGTTGGGGGTTCGAATCCCTCCTGGCCTGCCATTTAATTTCAAGAGGCGTGAATGGCGAAGACATTTAAAGAAAGGTTGTATGAAAGGCTTCCAGGTGTGAGGAGCACAGTAGAAGCTCCCCGTGACACGAAGAAGTCCTCGATTCCTATTGGGAGGAAGATCAAAAACTTTTACGGGGAATTCAAGGTTGAGATGAAAAAGGTTACATGGCCGGGAAAGAAGGAAACGTCCGGGACAACTGTAGTGGTGATCATCGCCGTGCTCATCATTGTTCTTTTCCTGGGTCTCGTTGATCTGGGTATAGGAAAACTAATTCAATCTCTTTTGAGTATATGAAGGCAGCAGGCAGATAATGGACAAAAACTGGTTTGTAGTACAGACCTATTCAGGATATGAGAAAAGGGTCGAAGAGGCTTTAAGAAGGAAGATCGCCTCTGAGGGCGCCGAAGAACAGTTTGGTGATATACTTATTCCCTCGGAGACGGTTATCGAAGCACAGAAAGGGAAAAAGAAGACACATGAAAGGAGTTTTTTCCCGGGCTATCTTCTTGTGCAAATGGTGTTGAGCGATCGGACATGGCATCTTGTGAGACGGACCCCGAGGGTAACCGGGTTCGTAGGTGGGAAAACGCCTCAGCCGATCCCCGATGAGGAAGTAAACGAAATAAAGCAGTTGATGGCGGAAGGAAAGCTCAGGCCCAAGCCGAAGATCATCTTTGAAGAGGGCGAGATGGTTCGGGTGATTGAAGGACCTTTCAGCAACTTCCATGGGACAGTGGAAGATATCAATGAGGAAAAGGGGAGGGTCACCGTTTCGGTCTCCATCTTTGGGCGTCCAACTCCCGTGGAACTCGATTTCACTCAGATAGAAAAAAGTTAAGGACGGAAAGGAAAATGGCAAAAAAAGTGATAGGACAGATAAAATTGCAGATTCCCGCAGGGAAAGCCAACCCTTCTCCACCTGTGGGGCCGGCCCTGGGGCAGCACGGCGTAAATATCATGGAGTTTTGCAAATCATTCAATGGGAAGACTAAGTCTCAGGAAGGGATGATCATTCCTGTCGTAATTACCGTTTACGGAGATCGATCTTTTTCCTATATCACAAAGACTCCACCGGCATCGATCCTTCTTCTGAAAGCAGCGGGCCTTTCGAAGGGGAGCGGCGTCCCGAACAAAGATATCGTGGGACAGGTGACTCACGCCCAGGTGGAGGAGATTGCAAAGATCAAGATGCCTGATCTCAACGTAAATGATCTGGGCGGGGCTGTCCTCACTGTGGAGGGAACGGCGAGAAGCATGGGGATAGAAATTGTATAGAGAGGTTTGACATGTCTAAAAAAGGAAATAAATATCTGAACGGGCTGAATATGATTGACAGGGATAAGCGCTACTCCATTGACGAGGCTCTTTCCCTTTTAAAGGAGATATCCTACGGCTCCTTTGATGAGACAGTGGAACTTTCCCTTAAGCTCGGAGTGGACCCAAAATATCCTGACCAGCAGGTAAGGGGAGCCGTACTTCTTCCCCACGGTACAGGGAAGGAAACTCGTGTTCTCGTGTTTGCCAAAGGGGAGAAAGAGAAAGAAGCCCGTGACAACGGCGCCGATTATGCGGGAGGGGAAGAGCTTATCGAAAAAGTAAAAAGCGGATGGATGGATTTTGATAAAGCCGTGTCCACACCCGATATGATGGGAAAGGTGGGGAAAATAGGAAAAATTCTGGGCCCTCGGGGTCTTATGCCCAACCCAAAGGTGGGAACCGTCACCTTCGATGTGGGAAAGGCTGTAAAAGAATTAAAATCGGGGAGGGTCGAATTCAGGGTCGACAAGACGGGAGTTGTTCATGGGGGAGTGGGAAAAATGTCATTTTCCCCGGAGAAAATAAGGGAGAACGTTGACAGTTTTCTTGAATCGATCCTCAAAGCCAAACCTCAGACTCTCAAAGGTACTTACGTGCGGAGTATCACCCTCTCTTCTACGATGAGTCCTGGAATCAAGGTAAACGTTACTCAGGTTCTTAATGATTTAAAAATGTAGTTTTACATACACTTTGTCAGAGACAGCAGGTTCACTGATGGTGGTAAAAATGGTGTAGGTTTCCTGCTAAGACAAACCTACCCTATCCGGGGGCTATATGTCCCTGACTCTTCTTCTCTGGCATGGTGGATCATATGGAAAGGAGGGTAAAACAACTTGCCGAAAAAAACACGTGAAGAAAAAGAACAGATTATAGAGGAGTTGAGGGAAAAAGTTTCAAGGCAGACCGCTGCAGTCCTCACCCAGATGAGCGGCTTGACGGTAGAGGAAGCCACCCTCCTTCGAAGACAGATTCGGGAAGCAGGGGGAGAATTCAAGGTGACGAAAAATACCTTGTTGCGCATAGCCACCGAAGGAACCCATCTTGAAAGTCTGGTAAAGGGAATCACCGGGCCCACAGCGGTCGTGTTCTCTTACGGTGACCCTGCAGTCGTTGCCAAAGCAATCAAGACCTTTACACGGAAAGTTCCCAAACTCTCCCCTCTATCTGCTTTGCTGGGAGAAAAGGTCATAACATCAGAAGAGGTAGCAAAACTTGCAGACCTTCCCGGCAGGGAAGAGTTGATCTCCATGATGGTGAGGACAGTGGCTGCACCTCTCACAGGTTTCATGACGACTTTAACGGGGGTACCCCGTAAACTGGTCTATGCATTATCCGCCATTGAGGGACAAAAAAATAATAATTAATCATTTATTGTTACGAGGAGGAAAAAATGGCTAACGTTACAAAGGAAGACGTAATCAAATTTATTGAGGAAATGTCGGTCCTGGAACTTTCCGAGTTAATCAAGGAGCTGGAAGAAAAGTTTGGAGTTTCCGTCGAACT
>CAZPLX010000102.1:0-5795 GCA_964587345.1 uncultured bacterium | reverse complement strand
GGAGGGGTCAAAAGGATTGTAGGAGAGGAGGGAGAGGAACAGGATCAGGCCTATCGCAAAATTTATCACACTCCCTATTTCTTTTTTTACATCTCTCATAGGAAACTCATCGACTCTTTACCACACCTTATACCTCGATTACCAGGGGAAAAACGACAGGTTTTCTCTCGAGGGATTTTCGGAAATATCTTCGCAAGACTTTTCGGATTTCCTCCTCATCTGATATCCCATTTTTAAAAGATTCCCTCACAAGTTCCCTTGCCCCTTGAATAATATCGAAGCTGTAGTCTGCTCCTGTCACCCCTAGAGTGATGATTTCAGGCCCATACACAATCTCCCCACCCTCTTCATCCTTTCCCACTACCGCCAGGACCACACCGTCCCTAGAAAGATTTCTTCTCTCCCGAAGGACCATCTCGCACACGTCTCCCACTCCCTTTCCATCTACGTAGACTTTCGACAGGGGGAGGGCTCCCTCTCTCCGCAATTCCCCATTCGAGAGAACAAGGAGTTCACCATCTTCAACCACGAGCGATTCCGAGGACGCACACTCTTTTGCCAGGGCAGCATGCTGGACAAGATGCCTGTACTCCCCGTGAATAGGGACAAAGTAGCGCGGCGAAACCGCTTTCACCATAGTCGAGAGTTCTGCCCTTCCCCCATGCCCGGAGACATGAACCTCTGATATAACCTGGTAGAGAACGTCGGCTCCTCGTCGGAAAAGATTATCGATAAGGCGAAAAATTGCTGTTTCGTTTCCGGGGATGAACCGGGAAGAGAGAACTACCCGGTCATTTTCCTTCACCTTCACGTATTTATGCTGCCCCCTTGATATGAGAGAAAGAGCGCTGAAGGGCTCCCCCTGAGAACCGGTTGTGAGTATAACGAGGGAAGATTCATCATACGATTCGATCCGTTCGAGGCCCACAAAACCCTTCCCCTCAGGAACCTTCAAGTATCCGAGATTTTTTGCTATTTCCAGGTTTTGAATCATGCTCATTCCTACAACTGCAACCTCTCTCCCCTCCTCCCAAGCCGTCTCGATAGTATCGGACAGACGTATGATGTTAGAGGAGAACATCGACACAATCACTCGCCCCTTTGACTCCCTGATGATCCTTTTGAGAACATTTTTCACATATCCCTCGGAAAGGGTCCTTCTCTGATTCTCCACATTCGTCGAGTCTGATAAGAGGAGTGCAACTCCTTCCCTGCCCACCTGGTATACCTTCTTTAAATCTGTCCTGATCCCATCTGGAGGAGTATTATCGATCTTAAAATCTCCCGAATGAACGATAATTCCATCTTCCGTTCTCACGATATAGCCCACTCCTTCAGGGATGGAATGGCACACGGGAAAAGCTTCAAAGGAAAAATCGAGGAAAGATACAACCTCATTTCTGCCAATTACCCGTATCTCTCCTTCCGGATCGAGATCATATTCCGCAAGCCTGCTCTTCAACAACTCCGAGGTAAGCCGGGTAGCATACACGGGAACGGAAATGTCTTTTAGAAGGTAGGGTATCCCTCCTATATGATCATCATGTCCGTGGGTAAGGAAAATTCCCCTGATCCTTTCTTTGAAGGGAGTAAGAACGCTGAAATCGGGGACCACATAGTCAATTCCTACCATCCCGTCATCGGGAAACATGATCCCTCCATCTATGATGAACGCCTCCCTCCCGCTGTCAAGGACGAAGCAGTTCATGCCGATCTCTCCAAGACCGCCGAGTGAAAAAATGGAGATGCTCACTTATACCTCCCTTTGACTGTTCCCTCTCCTGTACGTGAAGTCCCTCTACCCCATTCAGGGAAACATTTATCCAAATCCTTCTCTTTCAGGAAAGCCAAAAAAGAACACACCACGAAAGGGGATCGAATCCCCCTGAACTGACTGTAAACGATCTCTCTCCCACCTCGTATTTCCGAAGTTGACACTATCGCACATTATCTCCCGAAAGAGGGAACCCGTCAAGAAAGACCCCTTCTCGAGGAATATGGGCCGGATAATTCTTTATCAGATAATGTCTTTTTATTTCATCTTTTTTTATAGTAAATTGGAATGCATATCATTGGGTTGCGACGATGGCAGCGCTCTATGCATCCTATTGCCTAGTCAAAGAGAGAGAGGATTCCTATGGAGACACACAACATTTTCGATACGATCATTATAGGTGGTGGTCCAGCCGGGATCACTTCGGCAATCTATACTTCCCGTGGAAGATTAAAAACCCTCGTTCTCGAGAGAGGCACGGTAGGGGGACAAGCAGCAGCCACGGAAATTATTGAAAACTATCCTGGCTTCGTTGAAGCAATTCAGGGACCGGAACTCATGGACCGTTTTGAGGAACAGGCAAAGAGATTTGGATCTGAGATCACCTTCGGTTATGTAACAGATGTGGATTTAACGGGCGATCTGAAACGGGTAAATACCCACACAAAGGAGTACTTTGGCCGGACTGTGATTATATCCACAGGTGCAGAATCGAAAAAACTCGGCATCCCCGGGGAAATTGAGTTTGCGGGAAGAGGTGTATCCTACTGTGCTACCTGCGACGGCCCATTCTTTAGAGACATGGAGATCGCTGTGGTAGGCGGGGGAGATTCGGCCATAGAAGAGGGAATGTTTCTCACAAAGTTCGGCACCAGGGTCCATGTAATCCACCGGCGTGATTCCCTCCGAGCAACCGCGATCATTCAGGAGAGAGCCTTTGCACATGAAAAGATGAGCTTTGTCTGGGACAGCGTCATAACCGAAATCAAGGGGGAAGAGGGAGTGGAAGCCGTTACCCTCCAAAACGTGAAAACGAATGAAGAGGAAGAAATGCCTGTGGGGGGGGTATTCATCTACATCGGCTTCGTCCCCCAATCGGATCTTTTCAAGGGGCAGATTGAGATCAATGAAAAGGGATATATCGTCACCGATGAATTTATGAGAACTTCACTTCCCGGAGTGTTCGCAGTAGGAGATGTGCGGAGGGAACTGGGGAGACAGGTGGCAACCGCTGTGGGAGATGGGTGTGTCGCAGCCCTTATGGCGGAAAAATATCTTTCAAAGAACCTTCACGTATGAGGGGAAGTAAGAGGAGGGAGGAATGGGAGAGAAAGAGATCGGCCAGGTTGAGAACTATTTCGGAAAGATTGGTGTTGCAGTGATACGAATCACTGAAGGTACACTCCGGGTGGGTGACCGGTTAGCCATAAAAGGTTCCACAACGGATACGACCCAGGTGGTGGAATCGATGGAGGTAGAACACTCTTCCGTCGAATCGGCAGGATCGGGGGATCTTGTCGGTCTGAAGGTCAGCGAAAAAGTGCGGCCAAACGATCGGATCTATCTGTCTACCGAAGAGTAAGAGAGGATTTCCCTTCCACCAGTCGCCTACTTTTCCCCTTTTTTAAGAAATTTCAAGTTTTTCAACTGGATGGTAGCGGTGTCAATTGCTTTTTTTGCTTCTTTGTATCCAGGGTTGAAGATGAGAATTTTCTTCCATATCTTAATCGCGTAGCCGAGGTTCCCGTTCCTGTATTCGCCAAGCCCCTCTTCCATGAGATTTTCTGACCCCTCGTCAACCAGTTTTCTCACATTCCCCGAAGATTCGCTCACCATCTTCACCTCTCCTGGCTCACCGGGGTAGTATGTGAGGACTTCCCTGAAGGTTCGCGCGCCTCTCTCGAATTCTTTCTTGAAATAGAGAAGTTTTCCCCTGTATAGGAGGCCGTTCAACGCGCGCACATATTCGTGGCTGTACATATCCTCTTTTTTCTCTCGTTTCCTCTCTTTACGGATCAGTTTTAGGGCAGAAAGATATTCCTCTTTCTGGATCATGAGTTCCACGGAACCAGGCTCTGCAACCCTCACCTTCGGTTTCTCCACCTTCACGACGCCCTTCGTTTTAATGGGGGCACACGAAGAAGTGAAGGAGAGAGTCACTGCCATCACGACGAATCCCAGAATGAATTTCCTCATGTAATGGCCCTTTCCGTGCTCGCCCCTTTTTCTGTTTCTTTCCCCTTAACGATATGAATAAAGATCTCTGCCAGAGAAGGGGAAAACTGATTTCCGGAATGTGTTGAAATTTCGTTGAGCGCCTCGTCCATGGATAATCCCTTTCTGTAAGGCCTTGAACTGCACATTGCGTCATAGGCATCCGAAATTGCAATAATCGAAGCAAAGAGAGGTATCTCGTCTTCTTTCAATCCGTAAGGATAGCCCTCCCCGTTGAACCATTCATGATGGTGAAGTACCGCGGGAACATGCTTATGAAGTGACCCCGCCAGGAGAAGAATATTCGAACCATCCTGAGGATGATTCATCATGACTCTATATTCATCAGTATCGAGGGGCGCCCTTTTGTGGAGGATCCTATCGGGTGTCCTGATCTTTCCCACATCGTGGAAGAGACAGGCCATTTCAAGATCTTTGAGCTCCTCTTTCGAAAGATCAAGCTCTTTGCCCACAAGAAGGGAGTATTCCGCAACTCGTTCTGAATGGCCGAGGGTATACTCATCTCGAGCATCGATTGCCGCTGCCAGGATTCTCACCGTTGATACGTATGATTCCTCGAGATCTTCCGCCGATTTCAGCAGTTTCCCCTGCTGGTCCATAATCTTCTTTGCCATTTCGTTGAAATCCCGGGTAAGGTCTCCAAGTTCATCTTTTGAATAGACATGGATCTCTCCCCCGTATTCTCCCTCTTTCATGTCAGAAACAGCTGCTGCCAGCCTTTTTACCGGCGTGGTGATGAAGCCGGAGAGGAAGAATACCCCCGCGACACCGAAGGCCAGGATCATGAGAGAAACAAAGAAGATCTTCTTCCTCGCCACCAGTTGTGAGGATATGAGAATGCTCCCGTCGATTCCAAGATAGACCGCGCCCACCTCTTTTCCCGTAAAGATAATCGGTGTTTCAAACTCATACACATCCACCCCTTCTCTCATTATCTTCCTTGCGAGAGAACCATCCTTCGCCTCTTCAACGACCTGTCCTTTTATGTTTTCGAATTTTTCGCCCATTTTACTCAATTCACTGTGTGCCCTCACTTCTCCTTTCTCATCGACAGTGGCCACATAGACAAGGTCTTCCTGGTACTCCTTGATCTTCGCGGTGAGATTGTCAAGGGCGAGTTTATCGTTCGAGAGGATACTGTACCCTGCCGCAGTGGAAATGCTCCTCGAAATAGAAAAACCCCTCTTCACGAGTTCCTTAAGGATAAACCCATCCATGACGTTCATCACGATAAAGGATGTCCCTCCGGTAACAAAGGCGATGAGCACAAAAGTCACAATGGAAAGTTTAAAACGGATTCCTACCACGAATTAATATTCCTCTCTAAACTCTTATTAGAACCTGAAAGGCCTAATAATACAGTGTACTACAAAAGATTCAAAGGATGGTATTTTTATTCCCCTCATGGGGGTGCATAGAGGGAAAACCCGTTCTTTTGCACTATCTCCTTGCGGTCGTGGAGTGGGAATTCCCTCCTGCTCTTCATGATGAGAAAGAGGGGTCGTTTCGCCTCCCAGTCCCTGGCCAGCCTGTTTCTCGAAAGCATGAAATAGGAGCGTCCCCCCTTCTCAAACCTGAGATCTCTCGTTACATCAACAAGCGTGGTGGGGCATCCCGTGTAAAAAGGTACTCCAAAACTTGCCACGTTGTAGAGAACAATTTCAGGACAACTTTTACCCCCTCCCCCGGCGATCTCCCGGGCCACTGCCCTGCTGGAAGGAAAGGGAAATTTATCAAAATTATAGAGGAGGAGAAAGATACAGAGTGCGAAGGATCCCATCAATAT
>CAZPLX010000101.1:0-5849 GCA_964587345.1 uncultured bacterium | reverse complement strand
CTTCAGGGATGTCTCCTGTGATCACAGCGTTTGATCCAAACCCGATCCTCGTGAGAAACATTTTCATTTGTTCTGATGTGGTGTTTTGCGCCTCATCGAGTATGACAAAAGAGTCATCAAGAGTTCTCCCCCGCATAAAGGCAAGGGGTGCGATCTCGATCGACCCCCTTTCAATCATTCTCGATGCCTGATCGTATTCCAGCATCGTGTAGAGAGCGTCATAAAGAGGTCTGAGGTAAGGATTCACTTTCTCGTACATGTCACCAGGAAGGAATCCAAGCCGTTCTCCTGCCTCCACGGCGGGACGGGCCAGGATAATCCTTCGCACTTGTTTTTTCAGGAGAAAGGAAATTGCCATCGCCATGGCAAGAAAGGTCTTCCCTGTCCCCGCAGGCCCCACGCCAAACACGATATCGTACTTTCTGATCGCATCAATATAGAGTTTCTGTGATTTACTCTTTGGAGTAATCACCTTTTTCCGGGAAGAAACAAAAACAGTGTCGCAGAAAATATCTTTGAGGCGGGCGGTTCTATCTGTTGATACAATTTTAACGGCCTGGGTCACATCGTTTTCATATATGGGATATCCTTTTTTGAGAATGTCGTACAAACCCTGCAAAACAGTTGTGGAGACCTCCACTTCGACTGGGGAGCCCTTCACGGTCACCGCGCTTCCTTTGGAAATAATTTTTACCCCTAGATCACGCTCGAGTACTTTCAGATTTTCATTTGTAGGCCCGAAAAGAGACCTGGCAATTTCCCCGTTCTCGAAATAGATCTCCTGAAATGTTTCCGCAGACTGACGAACGGCCATGGCTTTCTCAAAATCCTTTGAGTATTTCTTTCATAATCATCATAATCCCTGAGTTTTTGATTATATCACAAATAAGAACCATAATTCCTCCAGTAAAGACTAATAAAAACAATATGTTAACAACACTGTGTGCCTTTATTCGCCTGTAGGCGGATGCCCTTGACTCAGCCTGATCCTCCTTCGCCTTTTCCTTTTCCTTCTCCCGTATGGAGAGGGCATCGAGTTCGTTTAACCTGGCAAGGGCTTTGTATCCCTCAAATAATGTGAGATTTGCCCTCCGTATATGTTTTATCGGTTCCATGAAGTCTTTCATTGAGCCGTGTAATGCCTTTGCAACCATGTCTTTACCCAAATCCTTGGAAGAAAGTTTCCTTTTCGTCTTCACGAGAATATCCTCTGCAGGAAATTTTTTCTTGATCAGAGGAAATTCATCAAGGAACTGCATGCCTTCCATGAGAAGATATTCAACTTTCACCGGTTCTTTGAGAGAAGGATAGGATTGTATTGTGTATGAATCGAAAATATAGGAACCATCCTGGTAAGTGAGAGCCCGGAAAAAACATTCTTTTATCTGAATAGTGAGGAACCGTGAAAGTGTGTCTTTGTCTACAAGACCCTTCTCGGCAAGAAGTTCTCCCAATTTTGCCCCTCTCTTGTCCTGCTCCTTGAGGGAGCGCTCTCTCTCAATATCAGTGATGATCCCCCCATCAACGAGCATCTGGCCGATAAGCTGATCTCTGCTCCTCAAATCAGGAGATACATCAACAATCTCCCCTTCCTTGAATAGGAAGAGCATATTTCCTTCAGATGATCTTATATTCAAAGCACCGCTCTTTTGCTGAAGGGAAAGCAACTGGAATATATCCGCGATATTAAACTCTTTTATGTTTCCTTTGAGACCCATCTTTAGAGCTCTTTCAAATTATATTTTTTATGAAGTTTTCTGAGATAATATTCTCCAGATAGAGCGATTGCTCCGTAGGAAAAGATGATGAGGGTATCTGTTATCACATTTCCAAGCCTTCCGATAACCCCGTAGAGAGGGGAAATATCTCCAGGAAAAAGATAGTGGAAAAAGACAAAGAGAGAGAGGAGTGAGGAGAAAAGAAGGTTGGTGAGAAAAAAGATACTCACGGAACCGGCAGAAACAAACGGGAAGCCGGGGACGAGTAGCGACAGAACCCTGAGGACTTTTTTCCGAAACCTAAGGGGATAAATTTTTTCTACGTTCCATGAAGAGCCTCTCACGAGAAGTGACCTGGACCGGCAAAGGGAACATATATCGTCTTTCTTCATGCTCACTTTCCATAGCTGGCGGTCCCCGCAAATTCTGCAGGCAAGGGTAATATACCTGTTGTATGTGACCACCCTCAGAAGAATTGTTGCGACGATAAGGTAGACAAAAAACGAAAGAGGATGTCCCACAGGAGGCTTCCAAAGAAAAGAAAAAGGCCCATTTTCCCTCTGAACCATCCTTGGGCTGAGGGTGAGAAAATCGAGGAGAACTTTGCTTGCAGTAGGGGGAATCAGGACTTTTGAGTCTATAGAAGAAGGATCGATGGAATAGGGTCGAGTCACCGAAATTTCTTTCCATGCCCTTTCGATTACCTGGGACCCTTCCTCAAAATGAAAAGTGCCCGTGTATATCTGATAAAGATTGAAGCGGCTTATCGGATCTCCTCCGTCATCCTTATTTACTTCCTCCAACACCTTACGTGCCCCTTTGCTGTTGCCCCCATAAAAAAGACCCAATGCCTCAAAAGAGGCATAATCCTTCCCGAACTTCTTTTCCAACTTCCTCGAACGGGAAACGACCTCTCTATTATGCCCCTTCAGGAGAGCGTACCGAAGCCTTCCCACCTGATGAAGCAGGGAATCCCCCTTTAAATCGACGACAGCGGGATTTACGTTCTCAAGGATCCCGTAACTCAAATAGAGTAAATTTCTACTTCCTGGAGAAATAGTCCTTTCATAATTTTGTCCGAGTCCTCCGTTCAGGAGAATTGCCGCAATAATTCCTGCCCCCACCAGATAGGTGATCACGATTTCTCTATGGACCATGTAGGGAGAAAAGAGTATGAGAAGAACCATGAGAAGAGCAAAGGGTGACCCAACCATGAGGGCGAGGAGAAAGAGGAAAACCAGGAGAGCTGGTTTTACAAAGATCTTCAGCGGATCAAGAGCTTTTACCCGGGATATATCTGCGGTCAGTGAGGAAATATATTTGAAAACCATCGCTATGACAAAGAAAAAGGCAAAGGGGAGGAGAAAAAAGGTGAAAAGTGCAACAAGAACATAAAGGGATTTAATAAGAGAAACAGGATTGTTGACAGTCCCGTAGTAAAGATTCAGAAGGTCACTTACAGATCGGAAAGGCCTGAACCCAAGGAGATCAGTAAGGGAAAGATAGAGCCAGTATTTTACGTTCAAGGGAGAGATTTTCAGAGCTTCCCGGAGCAGCGCATCTCTTTTCCCTTTTTCAAGTGACCCTGTGCGAGCGAACAGGTCATCGACGAATGAATTGAGAGAATAAAGTCCCCTCCGGTAGAGCCCGTTCCTGAGACGATTCACATCTTCTCTAAACCCTTCGAGGTTTCCTTCCCCCCCACTATTCAGAGCATTAGTGTAACTCTTTGTAAAACTTTTGGGAAAGCTGATTTCTTCGCTATGGAGGATCGCGCTGTGAAGACAGAGTAATCCTACGAGGAGAATGATAAAAAGAGGTCTCAGGAGAGACCCTCCCCTCGAACTTCGATAGTTCTTAGAGGATAGGTTCCTTCTCCCCGAGCACATGATTGGATCATTCACTCCCTCGCCTGCGCACCCTTTAAACTTCCCTAGTATATCAAGGGGCAAAAGCCTTTGTCCCAAAAAGGAACACCCCCGCTCCTCGCAAGGAGAAGAGGCTGAAAATATATCATCCCCTTTTGTCCCGATTCATTGTATGATTACCTGTTTTAAATAAACCAGAAAGCAGTAACTAAATCAATCGTTTTATTGTATTTAGTCCTCACCGAACAAGAAGAATAACGAGGAGAACATGCTATGAAAATTTTTTCTGAACTCGTAGATATCATGGAGCTTTTGCGCTCCAAGGAGGGCTGTCCCTGGGACCGTGTCCAGACTCTCACAACCTTGAGGGGATACCTGATAGAGGAAGCATATGAAGTTCTGGAAATGATCGATTCAAATAACTTCGCGGGTCTGAAAGAGGAATTGGGGGATCTTCTTTTCGAAATTATTTTTATCACAAAAATTGCATCGGATATGGGAGAATTTTCCATCCATGATGTTCTTGAGGGGATCAAGGAAAAGATGATTCGCCGTCACCCCCACGTGTTTGGAGAGGGAAAAGCAGACACACCCGCGGAGGTATCAGCAAACTGGAGAAGGATTAAACTCACTCAAGAAAACAAGAGATATAATTCTCTCCTCGACGGACTTCCGAAAACTCTTCCTGCTCTTTTCATGGCCCATCAACTCTCCAAAAGAGCATCGAGAGCGAATTTCGATTGGGACAGCGTAGAGAAAATCATCGATAAATTATGGGAAGAGGTAGAAGAATTTCGCGAAGCCTACGAGAGAAACAACATGGAAGAGATGGAAGAAGAGGTGGGAGATATTCTGTTTGCGGGGGCAAATATCGCCCGTTACATGGGGATCAATCCGGAAATTGCTCTCGTCAAGGCAAACCGTAAATTCAGGAAACGTTTCAGATACATGGAGGAGGTCCTTGAAAGGGAGGGACTTGAAATGGAAACAAGAGGTATAGATGAACTGGAAACCCTCTGGGAAGAATCGAAGAACTCTTGAGGAACTTATCCACATATTCTGTGAAATTCCTGTTGATAAACCTGTGGATTTTATCAACCTCCTTTTCCCTTATTAGCACTTATACTAATTGCTTATTTTTTAAGCAATCGTACGTAGGGGTAGATCTGTTCTCCCGCGGAAAAATTCCTTTGAAAAAGGGATGGACATTCATAACCTATTGATATAAAAGACCTATGCTGTGTGCTTGAGGAGGCTGTGGAGTGTTCCGACCTCCGTTATTTTCTTTTAATTACTCCCCTTTGGCAAGCTTCTTGCACCGTAACATGAGGGCAAAAAGAGACCATTTCCTCTGCCCATCCAATGTATCAGACACATTTGTGAAAAATCGAGGCGAGGAAGGATACCCACGCATGTTCGAGTAGTTTCCTTCTCTTCCATAGACTTAGACCAACTTTTTCTTGACAATCGACCCATTTGCTTTTACCATTCTTAGACCTGTTGGATTACTACTATGTAGGAGAGGATCATTGGCTAATATTAAATCCGCGATAAAGAGACAAAAACAGAATCTGTTGAGAAGAGCCCGGAACAGCGCACGACGTTCACGGGTGAAGACCTACATCAATACTTTTCACGGGGCAGTGTCAGAGGGAAACATAGAAAAAGCGAAACTCCTTCTTCCTGTGATCACAAAGGAAATCGACAAAGCTGTATCCAGCGGCGTGCTGCATAAAAATAATGGTTCCCGGAAGATTTCTCGTCTTTCGTCTCTCCTTTTCCGGATCGATAACGAGAACCCGACGGGGTAACCCCCACTCTCTAATGGGGTAATCAGCCTTGGAAAAGGTTTCACCCTGTCAGGGAGATTTTCTTTCCAAAATTTCACACATGGAAACAAGAGAGTTGAGAAAAACATCTTTAGGGGGAAAACGGCTTCCCCCTTTTGCCTCCAAGTCCATCTGAACTGCTTTTTCGAGAAGAAGGGTGATTCTCTTTCGCTCCCCCTCTCTCCTGGCTCTGCCCAGTTCTTTTTTTAGACTCCATTGAAAGGCACCAAAAGATCTCATAATATCTCCCTCAGAACTCTGGCGAATATAGTGGTAGAGTTCAGACATTCCTCTCTTCCCTCTCTTCTAATTAACTTTAACACTGTATGTTCTTATTAACTTTAACTCCCTCTCTTTCTCTTTTCTAATTAACTGTAACTTCCTCCCTCTCTCTCTCTTTCTCTCTCTCTCTCTACCAAACACACTCATTTCTC
>CAZPLX010000100.1:0-5872 GCA_964587345.1 uncultured bacterium | reverse complement strand
AGAGCTTCGGGAGCGCTCTTCAATACTTCACCGGATCAAAGACCCACAATGTGAAAATCCGACACCTCGCAAAAAAATCAGGATTTTCCCTTTCCGAGTACGGCAGGAAGATGGAGGGGGACAACGCGATCCTGCCCATTGAGAGAGAGGAAGAACTCTACGGGCTTCTTGGCATGGAATATATCCCCCCGGAGTTACGTGAAGACAGGGGAGAAGTGGAAGCTGCGAGGGAAGGAGGGCTCCCTCGACTAATCGATCCCGGGATGATCCGGGGAGAACTCCACCTTCACACCGATTGGAGCGACGGCTACCACACCCTGGAAGACGTGGCAGAGATAATGAGAAAGAGGGGTTTCTCTTATTTCGCTGTAACGGACCATTCAAAATCACTTCGCGTCGCAGGGGGATTGGACGAGGAAGGGGTAGAGAAACAACGTAAGGCGATTGCACAGTTGAATGAATCTTTTCCCGGTATCACGATTCTTTCGGGAATAGAAGTTGACATCCTCAAGGACGGAACGTTAGATTTGAAAAGATCTGTCCTCAGGAATCTGGACTTTGTTACCGCTTCGATCCACTCGGGATTTTCTCAGTCGAGGGAAGAAGCTACCGGGAGAATTCTTGCCGCCATGGATTCGGGCTGTGTTGATATGATCGGCCATTTAACGGGGCGGCTTATCGGGGAAAGGAGAGGATACGATGTGGATCTGGAACCGATCCTCGCGAGAGCGGGAGAGCTCGATGTTGTTCTCGAGGTGAACTCACACCCTAAGCGCCTTGACATAAACGATCTGACCTGCAGGATGGCAAAAGAGAGGGGAGTAAAGGTTGCGATTACGACGGACATGCATCACGTGGAGGATCTCGACAACCTCCACTTCGGCATCACCGTTACGAAAAGAGGATGGCTCGAGGAAGACGACGTGATCAACACATGGGAACTTGATCGCCTCTTACGCTTCCTTAAAAAACGCCGGGAAAAACATTTCACACACAAGTAACACCTGGAGACGAATCCGGGGAAGGAGGTCGGGGTGATTTCCCGAAGCATTGCAGATTCTCTTAAAAAAAGCTCATGGATCAGAAAAATGTTCGAAGAGGGGAGAGCGCTCAAGAGAGAACGGGGCTCTGATAAAGTCTTCGACTTTTCTCTTGGCAACCCTTACGGAAATCCACCTGAAAAGTTCTACGAGGTCCTTCTGGATCTCCTCTCACACCCGACCCCCGGCATGCACTCCTACATGGCAAATGCGGGATATGAAGAGGCGAGATCTGCCAGGGGGAAGGAACTGGAAAAACTCACAGGGCGAAGGTTCACAAGGGATCAGGTCATTATGACCGCAGGTGCCGCCGGGGGAATAAACGTTGCACTGAAAGCCCTTGTGAATTCCGGAGAAAAGGTAATACTCTTCTCACCCTACTTTGTAGAGTATCTTTTTTACATCGAAAACCACAACGGCACACCCCTTATCCTTCCCACAGGCCCCTCTTTTGAGCCGGAGCTGGGAGCTCTCGCGGGGGCGCTTTCAAACGAGGTGAAGGCAATTATTCTGAACACACCGAATAACCCGACAGGGAAGATCTATTCCGAGGCCTTCCTGAAGGAACTCGGCTCCCTTATCGAGGAGCACGAGAAAAAAACGGGAAAACCTGTCTACATCCTCTCTGATGAACCCTACAGGGAAATAATTTACGAGGGATCCTCCTTTCACCCCCCCTCAAAATTCATAAGAAACTCCATCGTCCTCTACTCTCACTCCAAAGACCTCAACCTTCCCGGAGAACGTATAGGCTACGCAGCTGTTTCTCCTGACGCGACCGGGTCCGATTCGATCTTCGAAGCCATGGTCTTCGCAAACCGGATTCTTGGTTTCGTCAACGCACCCGCGCTCATGCAGAGAGTGTCGGGAAAACTGGTGGGGGAAGAGGCACCCCTGCCCACCTATGTAAAAAACAGGAAAATCCTCTCCAGAATCTTTAAAGATGGGGGTCTCAATACGGAAGACCCTGAAGGAGCATTTTATTTTTTCCCCAGGGTTCCTGCAGGACATACAGACCTGAGCTTCGTAGAACGTGCGAAGGAAGAAGGAATTCTCCTTGTCCCGGGAAGAGGCTTCGGCACCCCTGGATATTTTCGTGTCGCTTTCTGCACCTCCACGGAGGTCGTGATAGGGTCAGAAGAATCATGGAAAAGAGTGTTCGCTTCCGGGGAGGGGAAATCATGAGAAGGTATGTGAGAAAAAACATCAGGAATCTTGGTGGCTACATTCCCGGGGAGCAGCCAGGGGGAAAAAGATATATCAAACTGAATACGAATGAAAATCCCTACCCCCCTTCTCCCCGGGTGGCAGACGCAATTCAGAGGGAACTCAATGATGGACTCCGTCTTTACCCCGATCCTGCAAGTGGCCCCTTTCTTCAAAAAGCCTCAACTGTATACGGGTTCCCCTCCGCGTCGCTTGCTGCAGGAAATGGATCGGATGAACTTCTGTCCATTCTTACAAGAACCTTCTTGGGGGAGGGTGAGAAAGTCGTCTACCCTTACCCTACGTATACTCTCTACGAAACCCTCGTACGCATCCAGGGGGGAGAAGTGAAGGGTGTTCCTTTTCCTGATGATTATTCCCTCCCACGGGGGATCGAGCGTGAAAAGGGAAAACTCCTTTTTATTGCGAACCCGAACTCCCCTTCAGGGACCCTGACTCCTCTCGAAAAACTCAGCCACGTGGCGGACAGATTCCGGGGAGTTGTCGTGGTTGACGAAGCCTATGGAGATTTCTCGGGGGAAACAGCTCTTCCCCTCGTGAAAGAAAAGAAAAACGTGGTGGTTCTTCGCACCTTTTCCAAATCTTTTTCTCTTGCGGGAATCCGTCTCGGACTTGCATTTGCCCCACCATGGATCATCGAAGAGATGAACAAGGTGAAAGATTCTTACAACGTGAACCGGCTGAGCGCTGCCGCGGGAAAGGCGGCTCTTTCCCACATGAGCTGGATGAGAAAAAATGTAAAAAAAATTGTACAGACCCGGGAGAATCTATCCCGCCATCTCCTCACACTTGGGTTTGAGGTCTTCCCCTCGAGGGCAAACTTTCTCCTTATCCGAAAAAGGGGAAGTTCCATGAAATCGATCTACCTCGCATTGAAGAAAAAGAGAATCCTGGTCCGTTACTTCGATACCCGGAGGCTTGCGGATTGTCTCCGCATTACAGTGGGAACAGATGAGGAAATGGAGTCTCTCCTTTTCCATCTCGAGAAATTAGTGGGATAACCCGGAGGCATAAATAGATGGGTGAGATTATCAGCGCAAGCAGGAGAACAGATATTCCCGCATTTTTCTGGGAATGGTTCATGGAAAAACTCGAAGAGGAAAAGGTCGATGTGAAAAACCCCTATTCGGGAAAAAACTATTCCCTCTCCCTCTCGCCCGGAGATGTAGACTGCATTGTTTTCTGGACAAAAAATCCTGACCCGGCCACAGGCTCCATGAAAACCATCGAGGAGAAAGGATACAGGTCTCTCTTTCACGTGACGATCAACGGATATGGAAAGGGAATCGAAGGGAGAGTCCCGGACTGGAAGAAAGGAGTGGAGTCGCTGAGAACACTTTCGAGGATTATAGGAAAAGAGAAAGTCTTCTGGCGGTTCGATCCCCTCCTCCCCTTTGAAGACCCCCTCGATACTGTGAAACGTTTCGAATCTATCGCCCGGAATATTTCAGGGTACGCGGAAAGGTGTTACATAGCCACATTCCACCCCTACAGGAAGTCTCTGAGGCAGCTGGCAGGTGGGGGATATAAAGAGGAACCCTCAAAGGCGAAGGACTCCCTTTACCTAAAGCTCCTTGAAGGGGGGAGAAAATATTCCATTCCTCTTTACGGGTGCTGCAGCCCACTGCTCGAATCCCGGGGATTTCCCCGGGGGAGCTGCATCGACGGAGAATACCTGAGCAAAGTGTTCGGAAAAGAGATGGGAAAAAAGAAAAGGGCAAGTCGAGAGGGATGCAACTGCGCCTACAGCAGGGATCTCGGGTTTTACGGGAGTTGTTCCCACGGCTGCCTCTACTGTTACGCCTCGTAGAAAGGAAGTGGAACATGAAGAAATATACGATAGTGCCGCAGAAAGACCCGGCAAAAAAGTTTGACCTTAAAAAGGATCTTAACGAAGCGCAGAGAGACGCGGTCCTTCACGAAGATGGACCCCTTCTTGTGATCGCCGGCGCAGGATCGGGAAAAACGCGCACACTCATCTACCGGGTGGCTCACCTCGTGTCCATGGGGGTCGACCCCGCCTCGATACTTCTTCTCACCTTTACTCGAAAAGCCGCCGAGGAGATGCTCCGCAGGGCGGCACTGCTGATCGATGTGCGGTGCGAGAAAGTGGCGGGTGGCACTTTTCATTCCTTCGCCAACGTGGTCCTTCGCGAGTACGGACAGCTCATAGGATACGGGAAAAACTTCTCAATCCTCGACAGAAGCGATGCCCAGGACCTCGTGGGGTATGTCAGGGAAGACCTCGGCTATTCGAGCAGGCAGATCCGGTTTCCCAAAAAGGGGACAATCGCCGAGATAATCACCAAGTCGATCAACAAAAACCAGAGCATCGATGAGATCATTGTTTCAGATTTTCCTCACTTCTCTTACCTGTCTCCTGACATAGAGAAAATTGCCATACGATACGAGCTGATGAAGAGAGAGAAGAACCTTATGGATTACGACGACCTTCTCGTAAATTTACGGATTCTCCTCTCAGAGAGGGAAGAGGTGAAGGCCAAACTCTCCCACAAATACCATTACATCATGATAGACGAGTTTCAGGACACGAACCGCCTGCAGGGAGAAATCGCCTATCTCATCTCAGCGGAGCACAGAAATATCATGGCAGTAGGTGACGATTCCCAGAGCATCTACTCCTTCAGGGGGGCCCATTTCCGTAACATCATGGATTTTCCTTCGACCTACCCTGACACGAGAATTATCTATCTCGAAGAAAATTACAGGTCCACTCAACCGATACTCGATCTCACGAATACGATTATCGAGAGAGCGACCGAAAAATTTCCCAAGAAACTTTACACGAAAAAAGAGGGAGGAAACCATCCCTTCCTCGTTGCCACTCCGAACGAGAAGATGCAGTCGACCTTCCTGGCCGACCATATTCTCGAGATCCACGAAGAAGGGGTGGCTCTCAAGGATATCGCCGTACTCTTTCGCGCATCCTTTCTCTCCTTTGACCTCGAGATCGAACTGGCTAAACGCAACATCCCCTACAGAAAATTCGGGGGATTCAAGTTCATGGAAACTGCCCATGTAAAAGACGTTCTTTCCGTCCTCCGTCTGCTCTCCAATCCCCGCGACGAGATCAGTGCCATGCGCGCCTTCAGGCTTGCCGAGGGAATCGGGAAGAAAAAAGCGGCGTCCCTCGCAAAAATGCTCTCGGAAGGGGGGACAATAAGGGAGGCAGCAGAAGATCTCTCCAGAGGAAAGAGGAGCGAAAGCTGCGTGAAGCTCTCAGAGCTTCTTTTCACAATCTCAAGAGAAAGCATGCCCATCCCCGAGATAATTCGCCTCATGTCGGCCTTTTACCGGCCGATCCTGGAAAAGAGATACGACGACTATCCCAAGCGGCTGAAAGATCTGGAACAGCTCGAGGTTCTCTCGGAACGCTACAGGTCTATGGAATCTTTTCTCACTGATATTACCCTCGAACCCATCGAGGCAAGCGTTGCGGGGGTAGGTCCCCATGACCGGGAGAATGACTACCTTATTCTCTCCACGATCCACTCGGCGAAGGGCCTCGAGTGGAATAGCGGATTTATTATCTGTGTTCTCGAGTGTAGACTCCCTTACGTGAAATCTGTACACGCTCTTCCACC
>CAZPLX010000099.1:0-5905 GCA_964587345.1 uncultured bacterium | reverse complement strand
GCCTTGACGGGGGTACCAGAGGCACATGCATCGGGCACATTGCCCCGGAAGCTATGGAAGGGGGTCCCATCGCGGTGGTCAGGGATGGAGATGAAATCTCCCTCGATATACCTTCCAGGAAGCTTGAACTGAATATCAGTGATGGGGAGTTGGAAGAGAGGCTTTCCCGGTTTACGCCTCCTCCTCCCAAGATCAAGAAGGGGTATCTCCTTCGCTATTCCAGGGCTGTTCGGTCGGCCAATACCGGTGCAGTGTGTAACGAGTTTTCTGAATAAATTTTGGAGGTACATGTGAAGTTATCCGGTTCTGAAATACTGGTCCAGTCGATGATTGATCTTGGGGTGGATACGGTTTTCGGGTATCCAGGTGGCGCAACGATCCACATCTATGACACTCTTTTCAACAACACTTCGATCCACCACTTTCTTGTACGGCACGAACAGGCTGCGGTGCACGCAGCGGACGGGTACGCGAGGACATCGGGAAAACCCGGCGTGTGTCTCGTGACATCAGGCCCCGGTGCCACCAACACCGTCACGGGTATCGCTTCCGCGTATATGGATTCGATCCCTCTCGTAGTTTTTACCGGCCAGGTGCCCACACTGCTGATAGGGAACGACGCGTTTCAGGAGGCGGACATCGTGGGGATCACGAGGCCCTGTACGAAGTACAACTACCTGGTAAAGGATGTGAAAGACCTGTCCCGCATCATTCGGGAGGCCTTTTATATAGCCACCACCGGGAGGCCCGGGCCGGTGCTCGTAGACCTTCCTAAAGATGTTCTCACCTCCCAGACGGAGTACGTTATCCCCAGGGAACTGTCGTTAAGGGGATACCATCCCAACATGAGAGGCCACCCCCGGCAGGTGAAAAAAGCACTTGACCTCATATTTGCATCCCGTAAACCGATCATTTATGCCGGTGGAGGGGTTATACTCGGGAACGGTGCAAAAGAGCTGAAAGAACTTGTGAATCTCCTCGGCATCCCGGTAACCCTCACCCTTATGGGGCTCGGAGGCTATCCCGCTTCGGGGAAAAACTTCCTCGGAATGCTCGGAATGCACGGGACCTTCGCGGCGAACATGGCAATATCGAACAGCGATCTTATTGTTGCTGTGGGGGCGCGATTCGATGATCGTGTCACCGGGAAAATCGACGAGTTCGCTCCTGGTGCGAAGGTCATTCATATCGATATCGATCCCACGTCCATCAAGAAAAATGTGCAGGTGGATATCCCTATCGTGGGTGATGTGACAGACGTGCTGAAGAAGATGATTAAAGGCGTGAAGGAAATGAAGGATCTGAAGGTGTACACAAGGAAACTGCAGCCCTGGAAGTCACAGGTGAAAAAATGGAATAAGGAACATCCCCTCAAGTACAAGAAGACGGTGACGAAGATCAAGCCCCAGTATGTTGTTGAAAAGATTTATGAATATACGAAGGGGGAGGCGATTATTGCCACTGAGGTGGGCCAGAACCAGATGTGGGCTGCCCAGTTCTATAACTTTGAGAGGCCGAGGCGATTTATCACATCGGGAGGCCTCGGAACTATGGGATACGGATTTCCCGCGGCCATCGGGGCGCAGGTTGCTAATCCTGGTAAACTTGTCATCGATATTGCGGGAGATGGGTCCATTCAGATGAACATACAGGAACTGGCGACGGCGGTCCAGTACAGGCTTCCCGTGAAAATTGTCCTTCTTAACAACGGAAGCCTCGGGATGGTGAGACAATGGCAGGAACTTTTCTTTGACGGAAAATATTCCCAGACATGTCTCCCCTCATACCCTGATTTTGTGAAGGTGGCTGAGGCATACGGTGCTTTAGGCCTTCGGGCAACCAAAGTATCCGAAGTGGAGGATGTGATCGAGAGAGGGTTGTCCCATTCCGGTCCCGTATTCATGGACTTTCTCGTCGATCCCCAGGAACTGGTGTACCCCATGGTTCCCGCGGGGGCACCTCTTACGAAAATGCTTCTTGTCTGACAAGTCTCTGGGAGGAGTTGATGAAGCATACAATATCTATTCTTGTTGAAAATGAGTTTGGCGTTCTCTCGAGAGTTTCCGGCCTTTTTAGCGGAAGAGGGTTCAACATCGAGAGCCTCTGTGTCGCGGAGACTATGGAGCCCGGGGTATCCAGAATGACGATTGTTACCCGGGGAAATGAAAAGATTATCGAGCAGATTCTCAAACAGTTGAACAAGCTTGTCTGCGTGATCAAGGTCGTAGATATGGCGGAAGGTGCTTTTGTGGAGAGGGAGCTCGTTCTCATCAAAGTGGGAACGGAGGCGGGAACGAAGCCTGAGATATTGAGACTTGTAGATATTTTCCGGGGAAAAATAATTGACGTGAGTGGTACCTCTTACACCATCGAGGTTACAGGAGACGAGGGGAAGATAGATGCGATCATCGAGATGCTTTCGCCCCTGGGCATACAGGAAATAGCCCGGACAGGGAAAGTAGCAATACTTAGAGGGTCCCAGACACTCAAGGAAACGAAAAAAATACGGCAGGGGGTTGAAAATGGAAGTTTACTACAATAAGGATGCAAAGCCCGAAGTTCTTAAATCAAAAAAAATCGCCATCATTGGGTACGGAAGCCAGGGGCATGCACACGCAAACAACCTGCGGGATAGTGGATATGATGTAATCGTGGGACTGAGAAAAGCAGGAGGTTCCTGGGAAAAAGCGGAAAAGGCGGGCTTCCCCGTATATGAAACGAAGGACGCAGTATCTAAGGCGGATGTGTTAATGATTCTTGTTCCCGATGAACTCATGGGTGATCTCTATAAAAGTGAAATTAAGGATTTTCTTAAAAAAGGTGCTTACCTGGGTTTTGCCCACGGATTCAACATCCATTTCGGCCAGATTGTCCCCTCTGAGGAGACAAACGTGTTCATGGTTGCCCCCAAGGGGCCGGGACACCTCGTTCGTCACGAGTACACCATAGGCCAGGGGGTTCCCTCCTTGATTGCCATATCCCAGGATCCCTCGGGGGACACGAAGGAAATTGCACTTGCATACGGAGCCGGGATCGGAGCGGGAAAGGCGGGGATCATAGAGACAAGTTTCAGGGAAGAGACGGAAACGGATCTTTTCGGAGAGCAGGTGGTTCTCTGCGGAGGTGTGACATCGCTGATCAAAAACGGTTTCGAAGTGCTGGTTGAAGCGGGGTATGCTCCCGAGATGGCCTATTTCGAATGTCTCCACGAGTTGAAGCTCATCGTGGATCTCATCTACGAGGGAGGCATCTCGAATATGCGCTATTCTATCAGCAACACGGCCCAGTACGGAGACCTCTCCCGGGGCCCCAGGATAGTCGACGAAAATGTGAAATATGAAATGGAGGAAATTTTGAGGGAGATACAAAGCGGCGAGTTTGCCAGGGAGTGGATTCTGGAAAACAGGGCAGGCCGTCCCGTCTTCAATGCTCTTACGAAGGAAGGGGAAGAGCACATCATCGAGGAAGTGGGAAGAAGATTGAGAGGAATGATGCCCTGGCTCCAAAAAGACAAGCTGGTGGATAAGAGCAAAAACTAGCTCTCCCTCATCCTTGAAATGGCGAAAGAAGGGCGTCTTTTTATAGTCATATGTGTGCTCCTTGCGCTTTCGGTGAGAATTATTTTTCCTGCCGGGAAAGCGGTACCCGCCTTATTCGTGTTCCTGGCTGCTTTTGGAGCGTTTTTTTTCCGTGATCCCGAGAGAACCCCTCCCCGTGGGGAGAACCTTATCATCGCTCCGGCAGACGGGAAAATAGTGTATGTGGGAGATGTCGAGGGGGGGCACTTCTTCGAAGAGCCCTCGAAGAAAGTGAGCATTTTCATGTCTCTTCTCGATGTCCACGTCAACCGGGCACCTGTTTCGGGCAGAGTAGCCCGCATCACCTACAACAAAGGGAGATATTTTAGAGCCGACTGCGATAAGGCTTCTCTGGATAATGAACAGAACTGGGTTATAATGGAAAATGATACCGACAGGTTTGCCTTCGTGCAGATCGCCGGCCTTGTGGCAAGGAGGATTGTGTGCAGGGTGTCAGAGGGGCAGCTTCTCACTGCAGGTGAAAAGGTCGGTTTAATTATGTTCGGATCCCGGGTGGACATCTACATCCCCCATGGGTGGAATATTTCCGTGCAGGAGGGGGAGAGGGTCCGTGGAGGAGAGACGATAATTGGTGAACTATGAGAAAAGAAAAGAAAAATAGGCGTGAATCCCATATAAGAGGCATTTATATTCTTCCGAACCTCGTGACCAGTGCGAGCCTGTTCGGCGGTTTTTATTCCCTCATCGCAACCTACAGCGGCCAGTTCAGGAAGGCGGCCATTGCAATCCTTCTGGCCGTCATTTGCGACGGCCTTGACGGCAGGATCGCAAGGGCAACGAAGTCGACAAGCAAATTTGGAGTGGAGTATGATTCACTCGTAGATCTGGTATCCTTCGGAGTTGCTCCGGGATTTCTCGTCTACGCGTGGGCGCTCAGCCCTTTCGGAAGATTCGGGTGGCTGGCGGCATTCCTCTACGTTGTCTGCGGAGCTCTCAGGCTTGCCCGCTTTAACATCCAGGCGAGTTCGGTGGAAAAGAGCAGGTTCAACGGCCTTCCCATACCCGCAGGGGCGACGCTGATTGCCTCGATGATTCTCCTCTTTAACTTTTTCGGGGGTATGGGAACCTACAGACATGTGGCCGTTGTATTGGCCATCTACATACTTGCATTCCTCATGATCTCGAATATTAAATATCAGAGTTTCAAGGACCTGGAAAAAATTCGCAAGAGGCCTTTTAATACGCTTGTCGCGTTGATTCTCCTGATAATTCTGATGCTCTCTGAACCGGAAGTGATGATATTCGTGACTTCGATGGTCTACATTGCCTCGGGGCCGGCAGTGTATCTTTTTTCCATGCTCGCCACCAAAAAGGCCTCAGAAGGAGCCGTAGAGGAAGAGAATAAGGAGGGAAGAAGGATAGATGGGAATGACATTAACTGAAAAAATTATAGCTGCCCATTCTGGATTGGAGAGGGTGGAGCCGGGACAGCTCGTTCTCGCAAAGGTTGATCTCGCTCTTGGAAACGATATCACCAGCCCCATAGCGATCACCCAGTTCTACGCTCACGGAGTGGAAAAGGTCTTTGACAGAGGGAAGATCGCCCTGGTTCCCGACCACTTTACTCCAAATAAAGACATCAAATCGGCAGAGCAGGTCCGGATGATGCGGGAATTTGTGAATAAATTCAATATTGAAAATTTTTTCGAAATAGGCGAAGTGGGAATCGAGCATGTTCTCCTCCCCGATCGGGGACTCGTGATCCCGGGAGACCTTGTGATAGGGGCGGACAGTCATACATGCACTTATGGTGCCCTCTGCGCCCTTTCCACCGGAGTGGGAAGCACCGATCTTGCGGCGGCAATGATGAGCGGAGAGGTGTGGCTCAAAGTTCCCGAATCAATAAAATTTGTTCTCACAGGCACCCCGGGAGAGTGGGTTGAAGGGAAGGATATAATCCTCTATATCATCGGAGATATAGGAGTGGACGGTGCCCTCTACAAGTCCATGGAATACAGTGGAGAGGGATTGTCACATCTCCCCATGGCCTGGCGTTTTACAATGGCAAACATGGCTATCGAGGGAGGAGCGAAGAACGGTATTTTCCCCTTCGACGGGATAACCAGGGAGTACGCTGAAGGACGCGGGGACAGGAGTTATAAAGTATTCGAGGCAGATGAAGATGCGACCTATGCAGAGGTGAAGGAGTATGATCTATCACAGATCGAGCCCCAGGTGGCTTTTCCTCATCTTCCAGAAAACACGAAGCCCATCTCCGCCGTGGGAGAGATGGGCTTCGTGTTTTCTGGAAGAAGAGGAAAAGCCACCTGGGGCTCGATCTGTGATAGATCATACTCCTTCACCTC
>CAZPLX010000098.1:0-5992 GCA_964587345.1 uncultured bacterium | reverse complement strand
GGATATATTCACAGTGAACATGATTTCCCAGTTCCTTCTTGCTTCATCCACCGCCAGTCGCATGAAAGTGCACGGGGAGGGGACGATCATTTTCATTCTTGATAGCGCGGGGGAGAGAATTTTTCCCCGTTTTCTTCCCTATTCGGTGAGCAAATCAGCGTGCTATTCAATGGTCAGGGGATTCGCGAAGGAGTATGCCCCCGAGGTTCTCGTAAACGGTGTGTCCCCGGGGATTATTCGTCTTCCCGGGGATATGGATGAAGAGGGAGAAAAAGAGCTCCTGAGGAAGATTCCCGCGAGGGATTTCGGGTCTAGGGAGGATGTTGTGAGGGCTGTTATGTTTCTCGCGGGTGCTCCTGGATACATCACCGGTGAAGTGATTGGCGTGGATGGAGGGTATGGTCTCTGAGAGGACGCGGTGACTGGGAGATATATTTTAAAATATGGGAACTCCTCGTTCACCCTCAATCGGGCCTGGAGAGAAAAGGCTATCCTGATTTCTCCAAAGGAACCGCCTCCCGTCGATGATCCACTGGAAATAATCCGCCGCTCTCTAGAAAAACCTCTCGATCTCCCACCCCTTCACACCATCGTCACGGTGGGGGAGCGAGTGGGTGTCGTGATTCCCGATGTAACCCGCTATTCAGGAACGGAACTTATCCTGCCTCTCCTGATCGAGGAAATTAAAAAAGGGGGAGTAAGAGATCGTGACATCAGCCTTTTCATCGCTCTCGGGATTCACCGGAAACTTAAGTCAGATGAGATATGCCGTATTACAGGAGGACTTTCCGAACATCATGAGACGATCCAGCACGACCCGGATAAAGAGGTGCGCTTTCTCGGAAGGACCTCCCGGGGGACGCCGGTTTATGTGAATGAAAAACTTCTTGAGCGCGACAGAATCGTCGTAACAGGGACACTCTCTTTTCACTATTTCGCCGGGTTCGGGGGAGGACGAAAATCCGTCGTCCCTGGACTTGCGGGGAGGGAAACCTGCCACGCAACCCATAAACGGGTTTTCAGGGAAACTCATGGAAAGGATCCCCTGGCGGCCTCAGGGGTTTTGGAGGGGAACCCGGTTCACGAGGATATGCTAGAGGCGGCGGAAATGGTGAGGGTAGATTTTTCCATGAACAGCTGTGTGACTCCCGGGAAGAAGATTTTTGCCATGATCTCGGGAAGTTTGAGGTCTGCACATCTAAAAGCGTGTGATATCTTCAGCCGTTACTACAGGGTTTCCCTGGAGGGGAGGCTTCCTCTCGTTGTTGCGTCCGCGGGAGGGTATCCGAAAGACATTAATTTTATCCAGTCCCACAAATCACTAGAGAACGCTTTTCAGGCTGTTTTGGAAGGAGGAACGATCGTGTTGGTTGCCAGGTGCCAGGACGGTTTCGGCCATCCTGATTTTTTCCCCTGGTTCGACCATACAGACCTTGGAGCATTTGAGGACGCATTAAGGAGCAACTATATGGTTTACGGACAGACTGCCTTTGCGACTCTTTACAAAGCTCGGAGGGTGAAGGTCATTCTCGTAAGCGATCTCCCCCGGGAAGATGTGGAGAGGATGGGGATGACCCCGGTGGAAGATCTTGACGAGGGGATGGGTATCGCAGAAAGGTTTGCGGGGGGTCTTAAGAACTACTACCTGATCCCGGAGGCAGGATCGGTGGTGCCGGTAATCGCGGGACAGGTGTAAATAGGAAGGAGGTGGAAAAGATGAAGGTGAAATCGGGTGAGATCAAGGAGGTAAATCTCCTTCAAGGAGTGAAAGCGAAATTTTTTGCAGGAGAGAAAATGATGTTCTCTTTTGTATCGATCGAGGCGGGGACGACCCTGCCGCGGCACAGTCATCCCCATGAACAGATGGGGTATGTTCTCGAAGGATCTCTCCGTCTGATAGGGGAAGGGGAGGAGGTCGAACTCAAAGAGGGGGACATGTATTTCATGGCTGGAGGAGAATCCCACGAAGCGGTTGGAGGGGAAGAAGGTGCACTGGTTCTGGACGTGTTCTCGCCCCCCCGTGAAGAATATCTGGCAATGGCAGAGTAATAACGTCCGATGTCCTACGTCCTACGTCCGACGAAACAATTAAAACAGGTCCGATGTCCTACGTCCTACGGAAGACAGGTAAATTCGAAATACGAAGCACGAAACTCGAAACAAATCATAAATTCAAAATTTTAATGACCGAAACAACATCCACGATTTTTCTGGTTTTGTTTCGAATTTTGGTCATTCGGATTTGTTTCGGATTTCGTATTTCGTGCTTCGTATTTGATCTGCCGGAACTGGGAACTTTGAACTGTTTATTTGTAGGGAATGGGGTCGGGAATTCCCGCCTCCTGAAAGGCTTTCAGTCTCAGATAGCAGGAATCGCAGTGTCCACAGGCCCGCTCTTCTTCCTGGTAGCACGACCATGTAAGGTGAAAGGGTGCGTTAAGAGAGCGTCCCAGGTGGACAAGATCTTTCTTCATGAGTTCGAGAAAAGGGGCACGGATTACGATATCCGTACTCTCCTTTGTCCCTTCCATGACGGCTCCGTTAAAGGCATCGATAAAACTCTTCCTGCAGTCAGGGTATCCGGAACCGTCGACTTCTATGGCGCCTATGTACGCTGCCTGCGCCCCTTTCACCTCCGCCCATGACACAGCGATGGAAAGGAAGTGGGCGTTTCTGAAGGGGACGTAGGAGAGAGGGATGGTGCTCTTGTCATAGGAGTCGAGGGGGACATCGAGAGCCAGGTCGGTGAGACATGACCCTCCTATGTCTCTGAGGTATGTAATATCGGCCACGTACCGTACATCTGCCTCGAAGTGATCTGCGATCTTGTGGAAAGATTTCAGCTCACGGCCTTCTGTACGCTGGCCGTAATTTACATGGAGAAAGAGAAGTTCCTTTGCTTCCCTTCTGGCGAATGCAGCGAGGACACAGCTGTCCATGCCTCCCGATACGAGGACCACTCCCCTCTCGTAGACCTGGCTCATATTCCCCTCTCCTTCCCCGGGAAGATATATCTATGGAGTTGAACGTTGATCCTGCAATCGAGCTTTTCCTCGAGCACCCATCGGGCAAGCTCCCCGGCTTCGAGATCGGGGTGTGCAGGGGACAAAAGGAGCGTTCCGGGAAAGGCGTGTAATTTTGACTTGATAAACTTTTTCGAAAATATAAAGTCATTCCTGCTGGTGATGACGAACTTTACCTCATCATGCATGGCGAGGCATGAGATATTTTCATCGAGAAAAGAGCCTTCTTCCCCGGAACCGGGCGTTTTTACGTCTACGATCTTTATACACCTGTTCGTGATCTCATGAAGGGGAATGGATCCGTTTGTTTCAAGGAGGACCGTATCCATCTTTTCACTCAACCGATCGAGAAGAAGAGGAGTTTCTTGCTGCAGGAGAGGCTCACCTCCCGTAACCAGGACTTTTTTCAGACCCAGTTTAGTAACCTCCGCAACGATCTCCTCCACATCCATCTCCCTTCCTTCCGTGTAGGCGTATCTGGTGTCGCAGTACCCGCACCGAAGATTGCATTCGGAAAGGCGCACAAAGGAAAAGGGAAAGCCCTGCCAGGTCGATTCTCCTTGAATGCTCGAAAAAATTTCGCATACCACCATCGGATTTATTGTACCACTGACTTAATGTCCGCCAAGTTGAATGGCTATACGAAATCGAGCCAGGAGAGATATTCCGAATTCTTTCCCTGGACGATCTCGAAAAATTGTGACTGGAGTTTCTTCGTCACAGGACCAGGACGGCCTTTTCCTATCTTCCTGTCGTCCACTTCTCGAACAGGGGTGATCTCCGCTGCAGTGCCCGTGAAGAAGACCTCGTCGGCAGTGTAGAGTTCATCCCTGGTAAAGCGGGTCTCGGAAACGGAATACCCGAGGTTCCTGGCGATGGTGATGATTGAATCACGGGTGATTCCGGGAAGAATCGAAGTAAAAGGTGTCGTTTTTATGACCCCCTTTTTCACCATAAAAACGTTCTCTCCCGAGGCTTCTGAGACGTATCCTTCCGTGTCGAGGAGGATTGCCTCGTCGTACCCTGCTTTCACGACCTCCCACTTCGCAAGAACTGAGTTGACATAGTATCCGTTGACTTTCGCCTTTGTCATGGATGCGTTCACATGATGGCGGTTGAAGGATGAAATTTTTGCCCTGATCCCCTTCTTCAACCCATCATCCCCCAGATAGGCACCCCAGGGCCAGACGGCGATTGCGGTGTGGATGGGGTTTGACCGCACAAAGAGGCCCATGTCCCCCGCGCCGATGAAGACCACGGGGCGGATATAGCCCTGCTTCAGCCGGTTGACACGCAAGGTCTCCAAAATCGCTTCGTATATCTTCTTGGGCGAGAAGGGAATCTTGATCGAAAGAATGTGGGTTGAGTCAAAAAGCCTCTCAACATGTGATTTCAGTCTGAAAACCGCCGACCGTGCATCTGCTGTCTCGTAACATCGGATCCCCTCAAAAACTCCTGCTCCGTAGTGAAGGGTGTGGGAAAGAACGTGAACTGTCGCCTTATCCCAGTTTACAAATTTGCCATCGAACCAGATTTTTTTTGTTTTCTGAACCATGATCCCCCCTGTGTCCACACTACACTAATTTCCGATTCTCCGAAAAATCGGAAGAAATGTCAAATTGTCATTCTATGGGAAAGGATTACACTTTTTCCGGCTTGCCGGTTTCGGAAAGAGGCGAGGGTTCACCCTCAACCCCTCTTAAGATGATCTCCCTCACACGCTCCTTGAGTTCGTTCGTACGGGAAGTATCGTATTCCCCCACAGGTATGGGAGGGAAAACCTCCACAGTAATTGTTCCAGGGTGGATCCGGAACACCCCTTTTTTCATAATTTCTTTGCTCCCACGGATCGCAATGGGAACTATGGGAAATCCGCTTGTAATGGCCGTGTAAAAACCTCCCTTCTTGAAGGGGAGGAGTTCACCGGTTTTGCTCCGCGTTCCCTCGGGATAGATCATGATAGAGGTATTTCCTTTAAGTTTTTTGAGAGATTTACGAAGACTTTCCACCGCCTGGGCCCTGTTCTGTCTGTCTACCATGATGTGACCTATCGCTTTGAGCGCCCATCCCAAAAAGGGGATGGTTGAGAGTTCCTTCTTGTACACCCACCTCATGGAATGAGGAATTGCCCAGGCTACAGCGGGTATGTCGAATAAGGATGCGTGATTCGACATGAATATGTACGGCTGATCTCTATCAATATGTTCCAGCCCCTCGACACGGAGCTTGACGAAACATGTTTTCAGGATACACCAGCAATAAATTTTGGAGATATGGTAGGCAACGTCCTGTATCCCGGGGACACGGACAACAAATACAAGGATCACGATGACGGATCCGGTCACCAGTGTGTAAATGGAGACCAGGAATGCCTGGAGAGCTGTAAGGATCTTCAAGGCTTAATCCTCGTCCGTTTTTCTTCAAAAGAACAGAGGGGAGAGAGAACACATTCTCCGCAGAGGGGATCCCTCGCCCTACAGATCTTTTTACCGTGTTCAATCAGCCTCACATGAAGTGTGCGAGGGTCAATCCCGTTCATGCAGGGTTCCACAGCCTTTCGTATCCTGGGGGGGGAGAGGTTGTGGGGCACCAGGCCCATCCTTTTCATGATTCTTTGTATATGAGTATCTACAGGAAAAGTTGTGCGGCCGAAACTGAAGAGCATCACAATCGACGCGGTTTTGTCTCCAATACCCTTAGACTTCATGAGATACGCAATGGCCGCCTCACTGCTCATATCTCTTAAGCAGTCGAGTGATATGGCGCCCTGCTCCTTACGAATCCGGTTCAGAAAATCTTTTATGGCCTTCCCTTTCTGCTTTCCCAACCCCGCGATCCTGATTGTTTCCGAAAGTTCCGCAAGGGGAGCCTCTGCGATCAGGGAATGGCCGGCATAGCGTTCTTTCAGGGATAAAAACGCCCGGTCCCTCAATGTGTCATTTGTGTTCTGCGAGAGAATTGTGAGAATG
>CAZPLX010000097.1:0-5994 GCA_964587345.1 uncultured bacterium | reverse complement strand
CCGTGGAGGGACTGGCCGGCGCCGAGGGGCGGGTGATCGTCCACCCCGTCGTGGTAGCGATGAGGGAGCCTGCAGCGGTATCCCATGGCTTCAGTTTGAGCTCCCAGAAGCCATCGAAACGCCCGCACGCGAGGTAACAGAGGTCCAGAGCCGCAGAGCCGTCCCTGCGAAGTGCCTGTGCAGCCTTCGCGTAGGCTTCGAAGTAATCGATGTTGTTTTGCTTCGTCACATTGATGTCATAGGGGAAACCGGTAGCTATGAGGGAGCGTCTGAGTATTTCCACCTTCGATACCTTTATCCTCACCCCGTTTAAATAAGCCCCTCCTCCCAGAATTCCCTCGAAGCACTCTTCCCTTATGGGATCGAACACAACTCCTGCAATAACCTCTCCGTCCCGCTCAAGGGCAATGGAGACAGCGAAAAAAGGGTAGCCGTGGGCGTAATTTGTCGTTCCGTCGAGAGGATCAATAATCCAGCGGAAAGGAGAATCTCCCTCAACGGGAGGGGATTCCTCCGTGAGGATCGAGTGCCCGGGGAACCTCTTTACGATCATCTCCATGATGCGCTCCTCAGACTGTCTGTCCACGTCCGTTACCAGATCGATCTCTCCTTTGAAATGAATCGACTGTTCATTGCCGTAGTTTCCTTTAAGAATTGCCCCCCCTTCCTTTGCCATACATACCAGATCCTGGAGGATCTCTTTCTCATTACGCTCCATCGCTCACAACCTCCTTTTTTCCAGATATCATGCCGATCGCGAAGATCAAGGTCCCCATGAACGCCACTACCCCTGCGAAAATAAAGGGGCCCGCAAGTCCCGTCACATCCATCATATAACCCGCCACGATAGGGCCGAAAGATTGTCCGATTGCCATGGCAAAGTTGAATATTCCCATCACGGACCCCATGCCCACTGAGCGACCCTCTTCTACGGCAAGGGCCGTAAGGGCAGGGAGAGAAATCGCTCCAGAAATTCCTATGAAGCCTATCACAATCCCGAGTGAGAGAACATCCTTCGAAAAACCAAGGACGGACAGACAGGCCGCGTTGATGAGTCCCCCGGTGATGACCATGGCAACCCGCGATGTTTTATCAGCGAGAATACCGAAAGGAGTCTGGAGGAGGGAGACAACGATGACTACAAAAGAGAGGAGAAATCCGATTGCGGTACTCGACATTCCAAAAAGGGAATGGCCGAAAATAGGCAGAAAGGCAAAAATCGCGCTCCTTCCCACAGCGTTTGCCAGGCGAAAGATAAAGAGTGCTCTCAACTTCCTGCTCGATATTATCTCCCGAAATGGATATTTTTCGGGAACTCCTTCTCTTTTCGCAGGCTCCGACACCATGAAGATCACCATGAGAAGGCCTGCGAAGACAAAAGCACCCATGATATAAAACGCCGCTGCAATTCCAATCACATCCTTTACGAACCCACCAATGAGGGGACCCGAACCGAATCCCAGGAGCAGAGCCGTCGTGTAGAGTCCCATGATCTTCCCCTCTTCCCCCCGGGGGCTTATGTCGCCCACATAGGCCATGACTATGGGTATAATCGCCGCGGAGGCAAAACCGTGCAAAAGCCGCACGATCCCAAGGGCAAAAACGGTCTCTGCGTGCACATAGGCGAAAGAAAGAAGACAGTACGCAGAAAGACCGACAATGATGAAGACCTTTCTCCCTTTCAGATCCGAAATTCTTCCATATACAGGCATTACAGCGGCCCGGGAAAGGGAGAAAAGGCCGTAGATGATGCCGATAGCAAAGCCCCCCGCACCCATCATCTCCGCGTAGACAGGGAGAATCGGAGAGATTATCCCCACTCCAAGCATGGAGACGAATACTGCGAAAAGAAGGGGGAAAAGCTGTTTTTTTACCTCTGTTTTCATGGGGTCATCCTATCCGGGCTATTATAGTACAGGGTTGAATTCTCCCATGGCTAATCTGAATGCGGGATTAGTTGCCCTTCCTTCTTTTTGGGGACCCTTTATTCGTTGACATCCGCGGAAAATCCATATATTATTCCTCAACTCTTTTAAGACAAAAATGAATCAGACGTTGTCAAGGGTCGTCTAACTTAAGAAATAGAGGAAAAGTGCCGAAGATATTTACGGCACTCATCAGGACAAGGCGGAGCACTTATGGCTTATTTTTACGACAGACGAAACAACCAGGAAAGTTCCCTCGGGGACCCCGGGGGATTCAACATGGAACTCTTGATCGAGATGCGGAACGCCCTCATCGACCTCGGCAAGAAGAGGCAGGAAACGCGTCTCCATGAAAATATCATCGATTTTTTCAACACCTATTCTCTTTTTGATTTTCCTGATGACGAAATAGGATAAGAAACAGCGGTCATCCTCCAAGAATCTTTTCGTACACTTCCCGAATAGCCCCGGTCTTTTTCCTGTACTCCGTTTCAAATTCTTCAACAGATTCGTAATGAAGAAGTTTAAGGCCTCTGTCGTCAGGCAGAAAGCGCTCAACCGATGTGTCGTGGAGAAGGCGCAATCTCACCTCGATCTCTCTCAGAAACCGGTACCCTCCATTCAAGACCTGGAAATCTCCGTTATCCAGGGTCCCCTCCCTCTTCAATTCATAGAGAGCCTTAAGAGTATTCGGGGTCCTTACCGGGGGGTTATCCTTTCCCTTAAGAATCTGGAGGTACTGTGTGAGAAATTCAACATCGATAAGACCTCCCTTCCCGAATTTCACGTTGTAAAACCCTTCCCTTTCCTTTCCCAGTTCCTTTTCCATGCGACTACGGATTTCCCTTATTTTCTCTCCGAGTTCCTCAGGTGGGGGAGATTCATAGACAAAGCGGTTAATCCAGCTCAACACCTCCTTTCCAAACTCCCTGTCGCCCGCTACTGGTCTGGCCCGTATCAGAGCCTGTTTCTCAAAAAGCCACGCATTTTCAAGGTAATATTGGCGGAAAGCATCGTATGATGTAACGAGAGGTCCCGCTGTCCCCGACGGTCTCAAACGCATGTCCACCTTGTAGACAAACCCCTCTTTCGTTATCGTCGAGAGGTTTGAAATGAACCGTTGGGCGAGACGGGCAAAATATTCCTGGTTCGATATGCTCTTTTTCTCCTCTTTTCCCTCACCTTCCGCTCTCGTCTCTCCCATGTGGGAAAAAATGAAGAGGATATCGAGGTCCGAGTGAAAATTCAGCTCTTCTCCTCCAAATTTACCAAGAGCCAATACGGAAATACGGCTCTCCTTCGTTTCTCCCTCCTCCTGGTACGAGGGTATCCCGTACCTTTTTTCCACTTCACGGCCCGCAAGAAAGAGGGCGAACCCCATGGACACCTCTGCCAGGGCTGATAACTGTACAGAAAGCTCTTCAAGTGAGAGATTTCCCCCGAGAGTGTGAATCCCCACTCTTAAGAACTCCTCGTTACGGTAACGCCTCAGAATACCAAGTTCCTCTTCGATACCCTCCGCGAGGACGAGCTCCTCTCCGAGTTCCGCCCGCATCTGAAACCGGTCCTTGAAAAGTGCGGACTGCCCTCTCTGGAGGAGCACATCTATCAGTTCTGGACGGTTCACAAAGTACCTTGTCAAAAAGCGGCTCGATCCAAAGAGCTGGATGAGAGGCTCTATAATTGATGGATTCTCCGAGAGGAGAGCATAGAAGGTCGTTCGGGCACCGATCGCCTGAATAAAGGTTTCTGTGTTGGCCAGGGCCATATCGGGGTCTGCAGCCCTCGATGCCTTCGAGAGGATGACAGGCGCAAAAGTCCGAAGATATTTTCTCGCCCTGTCGGTCAGCCGGGAAAAAGGAGGGCCTTTCCGCAGGTATTCAAGATTCTCCAGGGCTCCCGGCGTATCCCTGAACCCCATTGAGGCAAGGATTGACTCTCCCTTTTCAGAAGGAATGTCTCCGTAGAGGAGACTGATCACCTCTGGATCCACATCTATCTCCCTCTCGTCCTTGTCAGATACAAAGAGCTTCCCGAAGAGAACACTCACTGTTTTTCGTACCTTTTCCATCTCCCGCGTAAAATCATCGAGAGAGGAAAACCCCATAAGATAAGAGACTTTCTCGAGATCTTTACCCTCGGGCAGGAGCTGGGTCTGCATTCCCCCCAGCATCTGTATTCTGTGTTCGAGGTTCCGGAGAAACCTGTAGGCAGTGGCCACCTCTTCTCCCTCTACGGAAGAGATATACCCCGAGTCCCTCAGTGCAACGAGTGCTTTCAGGGCATTCCTCTCCCTGATCTCGGGATGCTTTCCCCCGAATATGAGCTGGTGAGCCTGGATAAAAAACTCGATCTCCCTTATTCCACCGTCGCCGAGTTTCACGTCCCACATGTTGCCCATCTTTACCTTCAGGGAGATGTCGATCCTCTTCTTCAGATCTTTCACCTCATCGATTGCTTCAAAATCGAGATACTTCCTGTAGACAAAAGGCGTAAGCATTTTAATGGCCCGTTCTCCGAGAGATAGGTCTCCCGCCACAGGCCTTATCTTGATGAGGGCCGCCCGTTCCCAGGTCTGGCCCCACGACTCATAGTACGACTCGAGGCCCCGAAGTGAATTCGCAAGGGGGCCCCTTGACCCGTCAGGTCTTAATCTGAGGTCTACCCTGAATACCATGCCGTCTTCCGTAATTTCTCCTATCAATCGAGTTACCATCTCCGCTACTTTTATAAAATAATGGTGAAGGCTAGTCTCCTTCCGAGCACCTTCCACTTCCCCCCTTTCCCCTTCCACGGTGCCCCAGGCCGACTCGTATATGTACATGATGTCAATGTCAGAGCTGAAATTCAGCTCTCTCCCTCCGAACTTCCCCAGTGCCAGAACACAGAAACCGCACTCACCCTCTTCATTCCCTTCGTCTTTAAAAAGAGGCCGGCCAAAGTGTCTTCTGTAATAGGAACAGGCAAATGAGGATGCCCCAGAAAGGGCAGCTTCCGCAAGGTCGCTCAAGGAAGCAGTTGTCTCCTCAACCTTCGCAAGGCCGGAGAGATCCCTCACTGCCACCCTCAGAATCTCCCTGTCCCTCACCCTTCGCAAGATTCTCCCCACTTCCCCTTCACCTTCCTCCTGTCCTAACGCCCCGCTTATCTCCTCTTGCAACTCCGTAAGAGAGAGAGATACCCGCCATGCCCCTTCAATGAAGAGCCATCGGAAACATTCAGGTTGTTTTACCAGAAGTCCGGTAAGAAACTGGGAGGAAGAAAGAAGGGGAACAAGCAGTGAGCGGGTATCTTTCGAAAGGAGAACCGAGGTTACATCTTCCGCTCCCGCTCTCTCCGCAATTCGAAGAGCGTTGAGAATAAAAAAGGAGGGGTCGGGCAGGGCCGCGGAGAGTCGGAAGATCTCTTCCGCTATCGCCTCCCCGCAAAGCGCCTTCAACTCTTTCACCAGGGCGCTGCGATTCATTTCATAAGGGTTTTTATCCCCGCTCCATAAGGGGATTTTACAATCCCCTTCTCAGTAATCAGTGCCGACACATATTTCGAGGGGGTCACGTCGAAGGAGGGATTGAAGACCCCTATCCCCGGAGGGGCAATACGTGTCCCCAGAAGGTTCGTAACCTCAGAGGCTTCCCTTTCCTCGATGGGAATATCTTTCCCTGTCTTGATCGATTGGTCAACCGTTGACAGGGGAGCTGCAACATAAAAAGGGACTTTGTGATGCTTGGCCAGCACCGCGAGGGAATAGGTCCCTATCTTGTTTGCCACGTCTCCGTTTCGCGCTACCCTGTCCGCCCCCACGATTACCATGTCGATTACTCCCGCAAAAAGAAGGGATCCGGCCATGCTGTCGGTGATGAGGGTGCAGGGAATTCCCTCCTTTTCGAGTTCCCATGCCGTAAGCCTCGCGCCCTGAAGAACTGGACGGGTCTCATCCACATAGACCTTCACCTTTTTCCCCGCCTCGTGGGCCATGCGAATCACCCCGAGGGCCGTTCCATATCCCCCCGTAGCCAGGGCGCCGGCATTGCAGTGGGTGAGGATGGAAAATCCCTTTTTAACAAGGTTC
>CAZPLX010000096.1:0-6009 GCA_964587345.1 uncultured bacterium | reverse complement strand
AATCGAGTCCCCAGTCGCGACTGCTATTAAGAGCGAATAGGAGCGACATTGGTTGAGTGAAGTGAAAAAGGACAAGTAATTGGAAAAGACTTCAAGGAGTCAACCGACAAGGGGGAGGGGAGGTGAATTGTTCGGTGCAGTGGGTCCGGGAGCAACGGGATGCTGCTATGAGGTGGGAGAGGATGTGGCGGCCTCGTTTCGTGACTGCTACCCCTGGTGCCTAAAAGAAGGGAAAGAGGGGAGGTCTCATCTCGACCTGAAGGGTGTGGTGAAAGAAAAGCTCCTCCAATCAGGTCTTTTACCGGATAATATAGATGTGATGGAGGAGTGCACAATTTGTGACAGGAGGTTCCATTCATTCAGAGTCGACGGGAAATCAAAATGGAGGCAATTTTCCTTAGGCTACAGCGTAGGAGAAGAAGAATGATATGCATACATTCTTCTTGACTTTTCATATACAAGAGATGACAATAACACTGGAAAAAGGCGAGGAAGCCCACCGAGGTAAATCAAATCATTAAAGAATCTCGGCATTTTGTTCTTGACAAATAATCGACAGAGGAGTTTCGAGGAGCATTTTAATGAATTTGAAAGATTTGAAACAAATGCGCATTGGTGAACTTACCGAAATTGCGAAGCAGTTAGAAGTTGAAGGAGCCGCAGGACTAAAGAAACAGGAGTTGATCTACGCAATCTTGCAGGCAAGCCAGATATCTGACCAGGAAGAGGTCATTGTTCAGGGAGAAGGGGTCCTCGAGGTTCTCCCCGACGGGTACGGTTTCCTCCGCTCCCCCGATTCGAATTATCTACCAGGGCCTGACGATATTTATGTGTCCCCGTCACAGATCAGGCGTTTCGGCCTGAGAACAGGTGATACCATTACAGGGCAGATTCGTGCGCCGAAGGGCGAAGAAAAGTATTTCGCCCTCCTCAAGGTGGAAAAGATTAATCACGATGACCCTGAAGTGGCGAGGGACAAGATTATTTTCGATAATCTGACCCCCCTCTATCCTCAAGAAAAGTTTGCCCTCGAATACACTGCCGAGAATATCTCAACCCGGATTATCGATCTTGTCGCACCAATAGGGAAAGGGCAGAGGGCTCTGATAACTGCCCCGCCGAGGGCAGGAAAAACCATTCTCCTCCAGAACATTGCGAACGCACTTACCACAAATCATCCGGAAATTGTCCTCATCGTTCTTCTCATCGACGAGAGGCCTGAAGAAGTCACCGACATGCAGAGAAGCGTGAGGGGTGAGGTGATAAGTTCTACATTCGATGAACCTGCACAGAGACACGTGCAGGTTGCCGAGATGGTGATTGAAAAAGCGAAGAGGCTCACTGAGCACAAGAAAGACGTGGTTATCCTCCTCGACAGCATTACCCGTCTTGCAAGAGCGTATAATGCTGTGGTGCCTCCTTCAGGAAAAGTCCTCTCAGGTGGCGTGGATGCGAATGCCCTCCAGAAACCGAAGCGATTTTTCGGGGCTGCCCGGAACACTGAAGAGGGTGGTTCCCTTACAATTATTGCCACAGCCCTCATCGAAACGGGGAGCAGGATGGATGAGGTGATATTTGAGGAGTTCAAAGGGACTGGGAACATGGAGCTTGTTCTCTCGAGAAAAATTTCCGAGAAGAGAGTTTTCCCGGCCATCGACATCAACAAATCAGGGACCAGAAAGGAAGAACTTCTCATCGAGGCGAATGACCTCCACAGGATATGGATCTTGAGGAAGTTCCTTTCACCCCTCTCACCCGGTGAGAGCATGGAGTTTCTCATCGAAAAGGTGTCAAAAACTCAGAACAACAGGGAGTTCCTGGAATCGATGAATCAATAGGGCACCTTTTTGCCACTTGTCAGATATTCAATTCACCATATAGGAGCTGGAGGAAAGTCGATGAAAAAAGAAATACACCCTAAGTACCAGAAGGCAGTAGTAAAATGCGCCTGTGGGAACACCTTTGAAACAGAGTCTGTTATGCCGGAAATCAGGGTTGCCATCTGCTCTCACTGTCACCCCTTTTTCACGGGGAAACAGAAGATTGTGGACACCGCAGGGAGAGTTGAGAGGTTCCGCAAGAAGTATGGACGCACAGATGCCGAATAATTTTCCCCATCCATTCTATGTATGTAAAGCTGTTAAAATATACTGATAATCCTGACAGGGTCATCGCATTGGCTGCCCGCCTCTGTTACTCAAAGTCAAAAATTGAAGAGATAGAGAAAGAACTATCTGATACCTATGCCAGGAGCCTTGTGGAAAAAATTATCGCCCTCGGGCACCACTCCGTGCTCGAACATGTAAGCTTTACTTTTGGGATAGGAGGGATATCGAGGGCCGCTTCCCATCAGCTCGTTCGTCACAGGATCGCTTCATATTCTCAGCAGAGTCAGCGTTACGTGGATTATGATCATCTCGACGCAGTGATTCCTTCTTCAATTGCCGAGGATAGCGAGGCTCTTTCCGAGTTCAGGAAGAGCCTGGACGGAATCGAAAGGCTCTACAGGTGGATGATAGAACGGGGTGTTCCCGTAGAAGATGCACGCTATATTCTCCCCAATGCGATGACGACGAGTATCATCGTCACCATGAATGCCAGGGAGCTGAATCATTTTTTCACCCTTCGCTGCTGCAGGAGGGCTCAGTGGGAGATTCGAGAAATGGCGAAGAAGATGTTAAAGGAAGCAAGAAAGGCTGCTCCATCACTCTTTAACGTTGCAGGACCCGGGTGTGTGAGGGGCCCCTGCACGGAAGGGAAGTTTACCTGTGGACATTGGGAAGAGGTAAAAATTGAATTTGAAACCCTGTAGAATAGAGAAGGAAGGGAAGGAGAAAAGGTCACGTGGGATTTGAAAAGGAAATTGTGCTCGGTGGACAGGCGGTAATCGAAGGAGTGATGATGAAGGGCGGTGACAGGTATGCTGTGGCTGTCCGCGAGCCTGGAGGGGATATTGTCTCGAGGCTCTTCACGCAACAGGAGGGGAAAATCTCCCGGGCAATGAAAAAAACACTCCTCGTGAGAGGTCTCATCATTCTCTTTTCCATGCTTGTTATCGGGCTCAAGGCTCTCAATTTTTCTGCCTCTATCGCTCTTGACGAGGATGAAAAGCCGGCTTCGCCGTTGATGATGGGATTCACCATGCTTATTGCCCTTTTTCTCGCTCTTCTTCTCTTTTTCTTCCTCCCCTTTTTCGCGGGGATCATCATCACGAAGAGCTTTCACCTGGCCGTGGGAAGTTTCGGTTTCAACCTCTTTGAGGGTGCAGTTCGAATGGGAGTCTTTCTTCTCTACGTGTGGGCGATCACTCTCTCTCCCGATATCCGGAGAATCTTTGCATACCACGGGGCGGAACACAAAGTGGTAAATGCATACGAAGGGGGAGCGGCGCTCATTCCGGAGGAGGTGAAGAAATATTCGAGGTTTCACCCGAGATGTGGTACTTCCTTTATCCTCTTCGTTCTCCTCATCAGCATCATTGTGTTCAGCCTGATACCCGGGCATCATTCTGTTCTCTTCAAGGGAGCGATGAGGATCATTCTCCTTCCACTCGTCGCGGGGATATCCTACGAAGTAATTCGCCTCGCAGGGAACAAGAGAGACTCCATTCTGTTTCGGTATATCGCCTATCCAGGCATGGTATTTCAGAGGATGACCACCCGTGAGCCGGAGGTCGAGCAGATCGAGGTGGCCCTTGAATCTCTCAAAACCCTCGAGGGTAATAAGGGCGAGAGGAGTTGTGTGTAATGCTTAAGAAACTCGAAGGAATTCTCGCGAAAGAGGAGGAACTTCAGAGTTTGCTTTCCCAGCAGGATGTTCTCGCAAATCAGAAAGCCTACAGGAACTATTCGATACAGTATGCGGAAGTAAGCGAAATTGCGAGACTTTTCCGGGAATACAAGAAGATCTGCAGGGAGTTCGAAGAATCCCGGGAGATGCTTGTCTCCGAGGAAGATGATGATTTAAAGAACCTTCTGAGAGAGGAGATCGAAAAACTTGGAGGGGAGAAGGAGAGAATAGAGGAAAAACTCAAGATTCTCCTCCTCCCGAAAGATCCTCATGACGAGAAAAATATAATACTGGAGATCCGTGGGGGGACTGGAGGAGATGAGGCATCCCTTTTTGCCGCGGATCTGTTTCGATCCTATTCCATGTTTTCGGAGAGAAAAGGGTTTACCGTGGAGGTCTTGAGTGCACACCAGACAGGCCTTGGCGGCTACAAGGAGATAGTTGCACTTATCTCCGGGAAAGGTGCCTACAGCTTAATGAAGTATGAGAGTGGAGTGCACCGGGTTCAGAGAATTCCTGAGACGGAAGGGGGAGGAAGAATACACACCTCCACTGCAACTGTCGCAGTGCTCCCCGAGGCTGAAGAGATAGATGTGGAGATTAACAGTGATGATCTTCGGATAGACGTGATGAGATCATCGGGGCCAGGGGGGCAATCGGTCAACACAACTGATTCTGCAGTCCGGATCACCCATCTTCCCACCGGTGTGGTCGTGACGTGTCAGGATGAAAAATCGCAGCACAAGAATAAAGCAAAAGCGATGAAAATATTGAGAGCACGCCTATTTGAGGCGGAACAGAAGAGACAAATGGAGGAGATTTCCCAGGAGAGGCGTTCTCAGGTGGGAACAGGAGAGAGGAGCGAAAGGATTCGCACTTACAATTTTCCACAGAACCGGGTGACGGACCACCGGATTTCTCTCTCCCTGTACCATCTCGACAGGATAATGGACGGGTGGATTGATGAGATTATCGAATCTCTCATCACCCATTACCAGGCGGAAGCGTTGAAAGCTGTAGGGTGAAAGAGACAATGAACCTTCTGGAGATGTACGAAAGGGCGAGGAGAGAGCTAAGGGATGCAGGGATTCCTTCGTCAGATAGCGAAGCACGCTTCATCGTTTCCCACATAAGCGGGATCCCCCCGCTGTCGGTCCCTATAAAGAGAGAAGTAGAAGTGGATGGGGGAGAGGAAAAGCTTCTCTCCATACTCGACAGGAGGAAGAGGAGGGAACCCCTCCAGCTTATTGTGGGAAAGTGGGATTTTTATGGCCGCGAATTTTTTCTTGGCCGGGGTGTCCTGGTTCCCAGGCAGGAAACGGAAATTCTTGTGGGAGAGGCTGTGAAGAGGCTGTCTGTTTCTGAACCGGGAACACTGAAAGGCCTTGAGGTGGGGTGTGGAAGCGGAGTCATCTCCATATCCCTCCTTCTCGAAATGGAAAATGTGTCTATGCGTGCCGTCGACGTGTCGAAGGAAGCGGTAAGGCTTACGAAAAAAAATGGGGAGTTTCACGGAGTGTCCAGGAGGCTCCAGGTAGTGAGATCAGATTATACTCAATTGTCGGGAGACACGGAGAAGATTGATTTCATCGTGTCGAACCCTCCCTATCTTTCCCGGGGTGATCTTTGCCGCGCCATGCCGGAGGTTAAGGAATATGAGCCGGAAAAGGCCCTTTTAGGGGGAGAGGGGGGAGTTGAATTTATCGAAGGGCTCCTGGAATTTGCCGGTGACATACTCAATAAGGGCGGATATCTTATGTGTGAAATCGGATATGGCCAGAGTGAGAAGGTGAGGACCATCGCAGGGAGTACAGGAAAATACGCTTCTCTTGAATTTGTCGAGGACCTTTCCCACATCCAGAGAGTTGCTGTGGCGAGGAAGAAGTGAAGGAACAGGGAGGAAGCGCGTTCATCGTGAGAGGGGGGCATCCCCTCAAGGGGGAGATTGAGCCGTCGGGGGCGAAAAATGCGATCCTTCCCATTATGGCGGCAACAATCATCTCAAAAGGTCCGCTGCGCCTGGAGAACGTGCCTCACTTGGATGACGTGAAGGTCTTTGTGAGGATACTTGAACACCTGGGATGCGAGATTGTCGAAGATGGACGAGCTGTGACAATCGATGCCACGGGAGCGAAGAACCTCGAAATTCCTTACGGTCTTGCAAAGAAACTGAGGGCAACTGTCCTCCTCATCGGTCCCCTTCTCGCGAGATTCGGAGAA
>CAZPLX010000095.1:0-6051 GCA_964587345.1 uncultured bacterium | reverse complement strand
ATGGGAAATACAAGGTCAAAATCCAGTGCGCCCCCGGCACTTTCCTACCCCTCCTGAAGCACCTTCCCTCCCCCCTCACCTGTCTCTTCCTCCTCATCAATACCGAAAATGCTCTGGAGAATCTTGAGCTGTTTCCTGTGGGTCACAAAAATACCGGTAGACGCAGCGTAGGAGAGAGCATCTTCACTTACCTTCCCTTCGAAGATGATCCACTTCACGAGCTGCTCCTTCGCAAGAGCTTTCTCAAGGGCGAGAAGCCGGCACCTGTTTTCAAAATGTTCCACTTTTTCCTTATCGAGCAGGGGACCCGGGAAAACGTCTACAGACCAGATTACCAGTGAAGTTTCAGTGTACTCCCTGTTTCTAAACCCGAAGGCAACCACGTCAAAATCAACACGGGGAAGTTTGCCTCCTACCATGTATCCCGTGGACACACTGCTGATTTTAGGGAGATGGAACCGAATCTTTTCTTCCCCAACACCGAGAACTACCTCGAGGGCGCCCATCTTCCCGTAGCGGTCTCTGAAGGATGTATAGTCGAAAAGCGTAGCGGGGATCTCCTGGCAGTCCCAGCTCCTCAGGAGAGATTTTATCGAATCCAGGAGACCCGTTTTTACATCTTCGGGCTGGGGAAAATGGGAGCGGAATAAATTCTTTTCTACAATCCTCGCGATCACCTGGTCATTAGGCTTTTTGAGAACCGCCCTCTCGTAGGCCCAGAAGAGAAAGTCGGAGAGAACCCGATCCTGGAGGAAGCTCAACATATCGTAGTCTGCTTTTACGAGACCCTTGAATTCGAGGGCAGAGAGGATCTCTTCCCCTTCAGAAGGGTCACCCCCGATCAGCCCGAGGGCTCCTTCGTAGGTATCGATGGGAAATCGGTCCACAAGCACTCTCTTGAGAAATTTTATCCCCTTCGCGAGAACCCTGCGATCGGGAAAGCACGATTCAAAAAATTCCCGCCAGTACCTGTTGAGAGTCCCCTCGACGATGCTCTTTCCGTAGAGGTTCTCAAGGTCAGATTCATCCTTCACTTTCACTCCACGGAAAACGAGGTCATCCACCATCAGTTTCTGATAGACGGGCACTCCCCCGAGGCGGGTCGCGAGGATTCCCAGGAGTTCAGGGGGAAGGGAATATTTTCTCCTCAAAAGGAGATGTTCCACATGTTCCCGTGCACTCTTTTTTTCGAGGCTTCCCACTTCCAGCATGTTGAAGGAGCCGAAGAGCCCCTCCTTCTTCAGGTTCGCCGTGACAAGTCCCGGGCTTGATCCGGATATTATGATGGGATAGGTGCCGCTTTTGATATAGGGACGAAGAAGGGAAAGGACGACCCATTCGGGCATATCTGTTAAGCGCATGGTGTAGTGGAAATCATCCATGATGAAGACATCCCCTATTTCCTCTTTTTCGAAGGTAAAGGGAAAAGTTAAAGCCAGGGCAATCGCCGAGACCCCATCTTTTTCCTCAACTGCTTTTTCGATTCCCTCTATCTGTTCGAAGGGAACGGCATATCCCCTGGCAACGAGCCGTTCTCCCAGAGCCTGCGCATCGTACCCTCCCCGGGGAGCTTCCCCGAGGAAGCCGAGGAACTGCCACATATATTCAAGAATGTATTGGTATGCAAGCCTGAAAGGGTTTGCGAGAACCCTGCTGAAGGAAAAATAGAAGGGAAAGAGTGCCTTTCCCTCAATGGGTCTGTTTTTCTCAAGGAGGATATCCTCCTTGAATTTCAGGAGGAGGCTCGTTTTTCCGATATTGGGGCGTCCGTGGAGAAGAACCGATCCCCCCTCTCCGTATCTCCCCATCGCCGCCACCCGATGAAGAGCGGTAAGCATCCCATCCCTTCCGTAGAAACTCCCTGATCGGAATGAGACCTCGGAACCCTGATTCCAGAATAGTTTCATAACTACCCTTAAAATAAATATTATTTTCGTTTCTACCACATACGGAGCTCTTTTTCAAAAAAACGTTTCCACGATTTGAAGTTGTGATACCTTTAAAAACAAGAGGTCGACACCATGGGAGAAATCAGCAGGCCGTCCAGATACTTCGGAGCAGAGATCAATCCCTACAAAAAGCCTGAAAAGGCTGACTGTTCCTTCCTCCTCTCCTTCCCGGAAGTGTACGAGTTGGGCATGTCACACTACGGTTTTCTCTTCCTCTACCGCATGTTGAAAGAGAAAGAGGGGTATCTCGTGGACAGAGTGTTTGCTCCCTGGGTGGATAGGGAGGCACAGCTGAGAGATACGAACGAAGAGCTCAGGAGCAGGGAGTTCCGTGTGCCCCTGAAGAAGTTTGACATTATCGGCTTTTCCCTCGCCTACGAACTCTCTCTTACTAACGTCCTCACAATCCTGGAGCTCGGGGGCATACCCCTCCAGAGCGAAAAGAGGAAGAAGGGAGACCCCCTCGTACTCGGAGGTGGGGTGCTCACCGCAAACCCCGAACCTCTCGCCCCTTTTTTCGATGCTCTTTTCATCGGGGAAGGAGAAGAGGGCCTTTTCGAGATTACAGAAAAAGTGAAATCCATGGGAGGAAGAAGGGGAGACAGGGCACACATTCTCAAGGAACTCTCCTCCATAGAAAGCGTCTACGTCCCCACCCTCTACACTCCTGTCTATGACAGGAAGGGAACTCTCAAAGGAATTGACAGGGCAGATGGTGCTCCCGGGAAAATAAGAAAACGGGTGATCCCCGACCTGAACCGCTTTCCCCTTCCCACGAAACAGATCATCCCCGCGATGAGGACCGTTCACGACCGCCTCGGGATCGAAATTGCCCGGGGATGCACGCGGGGGTGCAGGTTCTGCCAGGCGGGATACTATTATCGTCCTTTTCGTGAGAGAGACGGAGGGAAAATCCTCGACTATCTCGAGAAGGTGGCGGGAACATCAGGGTTTGACGAAACGGGGTTCCTCTCCCTTTCATCTTCGGACTATTCGTGTGTGAATGAACTTGTGACAGAGGCCTTGAACATCCTGGAGAAGGAAAGAATTTCGGTTTCCCTTCCCTCCTTGAGGATCAACTCGATCACGGAAGAGCTCGTGAAAGAACTCAAGAGAGTGAGAAAATCGGGTTTCACCATCGCCCCGGAAGCGGGGAGCGAAAACTTGAGGAAAAAAATCAACAAGGTTATTTCTGACAGGGAGATCTTCGATACAGTGGAATGGATATTCAAGAACGGGTGGAAAAACGTGAAGATGTACTTCATGATCGGTCTTCCCGGAGAGGGGAAAGATGACCTGACGGCAATCGCAGAACTCGCCAGAAATTCGGGAAAGATCGGCCGAAGGTTCGGCAGGAAAACCAATGTGACCGTCTCCATCTCGACCTTCGTCCCCAAGGCCCACACTCCCTTTCAGTGGGTGGCGCAGATTTCAAGAGAAGAGATGGAAGAAAAGATCAGCCTTTTAAAAGATCTTCTTAAACGTGAGCGGAATATCTCCCTGAAGTGGCATGATCCCCAGATGTCATGGCTAGAAGGGATACTCGCAAGAGGCGACAGAAGGATAGGCCGCCTCGTTTTGGAGGCCTACCGAAAGGGCGCGAGATTCGACGGCTGGTCAGACCTTCTCGATCTGCAAATCTGGGAAGATGCCCTTGCCTCTCTCTCCATCGATCCCGGAAACTATACGGGCCCCCGGGATATGGAGAGCTTCCTCCCCTGGGACATCGTTGACAGCGCTGTCTCGAAACCATTTTTAATAAAAGAGTGGGAAAGGTTCACAACCGGGGAGGAGACAGATGACTGCCGCATAGGATCATGTTCAGGATGCGGGGTCTGTAAACCTTCCAAACGGGAAAACATCTACTCAACCGGCGTAACAGGAAGTGCCCGTACAACCTCCCATGGGAACGAAGGGGCCCCGGGAAAATATCTCATGGTCTACAGAAAGGGAGGTGGGAGCATCTCCCAGAGTGCCCTCGAGATCCAGTCGATCATTCTCAGGGCCTTCCGGAAAAGCGGAACTCCCCTCCTCTACTCGAATGGGTTCAACCCAAAGCCACGGGTATCTTTCCCCTCCGCCCTCCCCGTGGGCGTCGAATCGGAATGCGAGTTCCTTCTCTTCTCTCTCACAGAAGAAAGAGCTCCAGATGAACTCCTGGCTCAGCTTCGCTCCATTCTTCCCGGAGATCTTGCACCTCTTGCCATCATGCCGATAGAGGGTAAAATATCATCCCTCGAAACGGAGGAAACCTTCTCAGTGACTTTCAAGAACACTCTTCCCGATTTTCTTTTACCCGTAAGTCTGATCGGGAAAGCTGCGGGGGAAGATATAGTAAAGACAAAAATGGTGGACGGAACGATTAGCATCACCACCTGCCTCAATGCGTCAAAATCGGGAGTGAAGAGAGTGAGGGACCTCATTTCCAGTTGCGCCTGCTCCGGGATGGAGTTACAAATAACTAAAAATACAATGAAGATATTTCACCTGCGAGGGGATGAGAGGAAACAAATATATCCTGATTAATTCACGACCCTACGAAACCGCGGTGGCGGGAGTGGAGAGCAACACTCTCGTTTAATTCCATGTGGAAAGGGCCGAGGAGCGGAACATCGCCGGGAACATCTACAAGGGGCGGGTGCTGAGAGTCCTCCCCGGGATGCAGGCCGCCTTCGTCGACATAGGCCTCGAAAAAGCTGCCTTCCTCTACTCCGGGGATTTCCAGGTGAACGTCGCAGAGGAGACTCTCTTCCATGACACAATCATGTACAATAGTTTTGACAACGGTATCAAAGGTAACGGGGAAGAGGACTTTCACGTGCACCCGGTTGCTCCCCCTATTGAAGAACTCGTCCGGGAAAACCAGCAGATCCTCGTCCAGGTTGCCAAAGAACCCCTGGGAACGAAGGGGCCCCGGATATCGGGGAACATCTCCCTTCCCGGAAGATACCTGGTTCTTCTCACCTTCACCGATCATATTGGAATCTCCCGGAAGATAGAAGACCCCGAAGAAAGGGAACGCCTGAGGAAAATCGTCCAGAAGATAAAACCCGAAGGAGTGGGCTTCATCGTGAGAACCGCGTCGGAGGGGAAAACAGATAAAGACCTCACCTATGACGCCGAGTATCTTCTCAGATTGCGGAAAGACATCAAGGAAAAATCGGAGGCTCTTCGCGCCCCTTCCATAATCCACAAGGAACTATCCCTCGAATTCAGAGTTTTAAGAGACCTCGCGTCGCCAGAGACGGACCGGATCTTCGTTGACTCCGAGGAGAAATTCGAGGAGCTTTCCGCTTTCTCCAAACAGTATTTTCCCGCTATATACGACAGGTTGGAACTCTACCGTAACCCCCAGCCTATATTCGATTTCTTCGGCATGGAGATCGAGATCTCAAGGGCCCTGGAGAAGAAAATATGGCTTAAGTCGGGGGGGTACATCGTCATCGAACAGACCGAGGCCTTAACAACCATAGACGTGAACACGGGAAAATACGTGGGAAGAGAAAACCTCGAGGAGACGAGCCTGAAGATTAACCTCGAGGCGGTCAGAGAGATAGTCTACCAGCTCAACCTGAGAAACATCGGGGGGATCATCATCATTGATTTCATAGATATGATCGATTTAGAGCACAGGGAGAAGGTCTACGAAGCCTTCACGGAAACTCTGAAGGGGGACAAATCAAAAACGACTATCTGCAAGATCTCGGAACTGGGGCTCATCGAGATGACCAGAAAGCGGGTCCGGGAAAGCCTTCAAAGGAGCATTTCCGATCCCTGCCCCTACTGCAGCGGAGAGGGTATCGTGAAATCGAGGAGGACAGTCGTCTACGATATCTTCCGGAAAGTGGAGAGAGAGGCGCGGCTGAAACGGCTCCAGGGTGTCCAGCTCCACGTCCACCCCGAGATTGCGGAGCAGATGATGGGAGACGAACGGAAATACCTTGAGATGATCGAAAACGATTTCTCATTCGTCATCAAGATCAACCCCTCGGAGCGGTTTCATATTGAGCAATATCTCATAGAGCCAATCTAAAACCAGTTCAGAGATCAGTGTTCAGAGACAAATCAATAAAAATAGTTCAAAGATCAAGGATCAAAGTTC
>CAZPLX010000094.1:4973-6180 GCA_964587345.1 uncultured bacterium | reverse complement strand
AAATTATTCAATTGAGGCTGTATCTAACCGTGTACCAGAGTGTTTTCCCGGGGAGAGAGTCCATGACGGTAATGGAGGTCCCTCCCGGAAGAGATGTGGCGATCCACTGCCAGGGACCTTTCTTTGTAGGCCCTGAGTAGACCTTCATGATGATCTTCCCTTTTTCTTCCATCCTGAGTGGAGTGCCGTCCGCACGTGTCCCGGGAAGTTCCCAGGTTAAAGTTGCTCCGATGGCTGTAGTGATGACAAAGAGGGAGAGAAAAATAATGATCGGTCCGATTTTCCTCCCCTTCATGACACCTAATATAGCTCACACTGCCCGGATTAATAAAGGATAATCACCATACAACTAGTTCAGAGTTCAAAGATCAGATTACCAATTATCGTTCCCCCGTTTCCAGATCCTGTTTTTACTCTGAATTCGGAACTCTGAATTCGGAATCTGGCTGGTTTACTCTATCCCCCTTATTTTAAAGGAGTCAAACTCCGCTATGTTCTCCAGAGAGCTACCCCCCCGGCCTGTGAAGATCCCCGGCTTGAAGGATTTGCCCCCCATGAAGGCGAGGGTCCCGATCTTCTTCCACTTTATCCCGTCAAGGCTCACAAAGGATGTGTACTTGAACTTTTTCTTCACTACTTTCAGGTAATAGGTGCGGGGGTTTTGATCCTGTCCGCGGTGAACGGGTATGTTCTCTGTATAACTCCATTTACCTCCCTGAAATTTTGTCATCTGCACGAGGATCGCGTTCCCGGATCCTCCGCTGAAGTAGCCGTAAAATCCCGATACGTAGAACTCGATGACCCGGGTTTTTCCGCCGTGGAGGATGAGGCCGGCCCACTGACGACCGTCCCACCCGTTCCCATAGGAGGTGAGAGGGACGTCGAATTTAGCGATCACCTCGTAGTTCTTCTCCTTGATCGGAGGGTCATAAAGGAAGATGTTTTTCGTCGTGTTCTTCGTCACCGATCCGGGATGGATGATCATGTAGAGTTTGCCCTCGTCGAGAGTGAGGGAGTCGGGATCTTTGTTGATGATTTTCCAGCTCTTAGAAATGGTGGGCTTATCGAAGTTATCCACAAAGATGTCCTTCTTTACTACTGCCTTTTTGATCTTTTTCAAGCTGGTCTTGAGCTGGCCCGCATTATTTGCGGAATAATAAGATCCCCCTCCCGCCTTCGCGATTCCCGCGAGCTGCTGACGTTCCTT
>CAZPLX010000094.1:0-4873 GCA_964587345.1 uncultured bacterium | reverse complement strand
AAGGACCTCTCTCGCCGTGTCAAGCTTTGTTTTTCCCTCTATCTTCTGGAGCATGCTCCCCGAAGCGTCAAAGATAAAGAGGAGGTTTGTGCCTCCCGGGGCCGCATTGGCCGGGACGGAAAGAATTAATGTCCAAAATAGCATGAGTAGACAAAGTGGAAATACAATGTGTTTTTTCATCCTCTTCTCCCTTCATCGGTAAAGTCTTTCACCTGAATTTTCTGATATATGATACTTGCCCCAGAAGAAACTTTCAACGATTCTCCCGATAATCCTTGTATATTTCAGGAGGGGAGATAGAATATTTCCTGGTGGCCACTATAAGAAGGCTGGAGGAATGGACAATGGCGAAAATGAACCGGATTTCCTGCATCCTTCTCGGGATTTCCCTTTTGTTCGGGGGGTGCAGCAAGTACGTGGTGAACAATATTCCCCGCTACCGGGCTGCGAGAAACTATGAAGCGACCTTCGAATCTACCTGGATGGCCGTAAATAAAGCTCTGTCCGGACATACTGTGGTAACAGCAGAGAAGGATTCGGGTGTCATCGTGACGGGGTGGGCAAAAGGTTCTTCTCCCCTTTTCATTCGGAAAAGCCATGTGTCCCTCTTCGGGGGTACCAGGGAGTGGGGTATGGGAGCAGTAGTGGCGGACATTATGCCCTATACGGTTTTCGTGCTCGAGGTTGAGGAGGATGGACCCGCCTCGAAGGGAGGCCTGAAAAAACTGGACCTGATCAGAGAAGTAAATGGGGCAACCCTCACCCGGTCGGTCGATTTTGCCCGTCTCCTCGAGAAAAGACCCTCCCAATTGGTCCTCAAGGTGAAAAGAGATCAGGTAAAAGAACCTTTGACGGTAAAGATAATGCCGAAATTTCTCTCGAGCAGTTATGACTATTTTCCCGTCCTGACAAAGTACCGCCTGAACGTGTTCGTGGCGAAAGTGGGTCCCCGTGAAACAGAAGTGAAGATCCAGACGGAGGAGGAGGGGATACTGGGAGTCCAGACGCGGAGAGGGTGGAATGCCGATTACGCGAAGATGGAGCGTTCCGCTTTCAGGGAAAAGGTGATCCTTGACAGGGTAGGGGACATTTTAAGCCAGTAAATGAAATGCAGTTCAGAATTCCTGGTTCCGAATTCCTAAAAGAAATATAGTTCAAAGATCAAAGTTCAATGTTCAAAGGAAAGCCTGGGTTTCATGAAACTTTATTATTTGGAACTTGTGTTGATTGAAACCTGCAATTATATATAGGTGGTTGTTTCGGGTTTCGAGTTTCGCGTCTCGGGTTGACAGGGAACTGGAAACCGGGAACTCTGAACTCTTTTCTATTATTGACATCAATTAAAACGTATGTTTAAATCAAACGTATGAATTCTTACGGCTCTACTGAAATTAATGTCGTGATTGGCTGGGAGAGATCGCATGTTTTCTGGGTTCAAGGACGTATAAAGGAAGGGGCTCGTAAAATCAGTGACAGAAATAGAGGGGGAAGATGATATGGAAGGAGGAAATCCTGTTACCACGAAGGATAAAATTCTCAACGCGTCGGAACAGCTCTTTGCGAATAATGGGTATCATAACACCTCGTTAAGAGCGATAACGAGAGAAGCGGGGGTGAACCTCGCGGCGGTAAACTATCATTTCGGGTCGAAACAGGCTCTCCTCGAAGAGGTCATCTCCAGACATCTTGATCCTCTGAACAGGGTAAGACGGGAGAAACTCCTGGGAATTCGTGAGAAGGCACGGGGAGATGGTGCCCCCCCATCCACTGGTGAGGTGCTACGGGCGTTTATCGTTCCCATGCTTCACTACAGAGAGACTGACCCCGGGGCGGATGCATTTATCGCTCTTGTCGGGAGAATCATCAGCGACCCTGATGAGGGAGTCCGTGAAATATTTATGGATCACATTCGGCCTATATTTTTTCTCTGTTTCGAAGTCCTTTGCGAATCTTTACCCCACATTTCGAAGGAAATTCTCTTCTGGCGCCTCCAGTTTGCTATCGGAGCCATGAGCAGGGCCCTCTATATGGGAGGACAGTTCGTCAAATATCCTGATGGAATCGATGCAAAATATGATGCTGAGGCTATGGCAGAGCTCATCTTCCCCTTTGTCACGGCGGGAATGGTGGCGCAATGAAGGGACCTTTAAGATGGGCTCTGGTTGTACCCGCCTCTATTTTTCTTCTCGCGGGATGTTCCGTACACCACATAAGGGAAGTTACGCCCCCGGGAACACCTCCTTCCCGCTTTGCGGAATCCCCGAAGGGAACAGCGGGAAAGATTCTTCAGGGGAAGTGGTGGGAACTCTTCGAGGACAGGAAACTCAACGATCTCATGGATGAAGCTTTTGCGAGGAATCTCGATCTCAGGATTGCCTATGCCCGGCTGGAACAGGCTCGGGCGAGTGCACAGAAAGAGGGTGCGGGTAAATTTCCTTCAATCGATCTTTCGGGACAGGTGGGCCGCCAGAGCACACCGGGGTTTACTCAGAGCAGCACGGGAGATACCTACGGCCTGTCAGGGGCGGCACGATACGAGATCGATTTATGGAAAAAAATCGCTTCAAAGAAAAACGCAGCCCTCCTTGAAGTAGGGGCAAGCCGGGAGGATCTGAAATCACTCTATCTGACACTCTCCGCGCGGGTTGCGGATCTTTACTATCTCGCCGTTACCCAGCGGGCCCAGATTTCCCTGACCGAACGCACCATCGCATCCTTCGAAGATACCCTTGCCCGTGTTAACCGGCGCTACCACGAAGGGCTCGTTACCGCCCTCGACGTGTATCAGGCAAGGCAGAACCTCTTTGCCGCGAAGGCGAGGCGTCCCCTCTTCGTGGAGACTCTCGCGGAAACAGAACATGAACTCTCCATCCTTCTTGGACATTATCCCGGGAAAAATGTGGGGGGAGACGTTGCCTCTTTGCCCTCCATTCCTGAAACATTTCCCTCGGGGATTCCTTCGGAAGTGCTTGAAGAGAGGCCTGACGTGAAGGCCGCTCTTCTGCGGGTGAAGGCAACTGATGAGAGGGTTGCCGCGGCGATAGCGGATCGTTTCCCCTCCTTCAACCTCACCGGGAATTACGGCTACTCAAGTACGAGCACCGTTGTGGGGGCCATCTCTGGGACTCTTTGGAGCTTCCTCCTGAACCTCGCCCAGCCCGTAATAGACGGGGGAAGGAGAAAAGCGGAGGTGAAAAGGAGCGACGCCCAGTTTCGGGAAACCCTTTCGACCTATCACAAGGCGGTTCTCACAGCTCTTAAAGAGGTGGACGATGCCCTGTCGAAAAATAAGACCACAGAGGAGCGGATCGATCATCTGAAACGGCAGGTTGACGCCTCGGGAGGATCTCTCCGTCTTTCGAAGGAGCGCTACCTCCAGGGGCTCTCCGATTACCTTCCTGTGTTAACCGCACAGGGATCAGATTTTACCGCGAGGAGCAATCTCATCGATGCGAGACGACAGCTTATTTCAGACCGTATCACACTGGCGAGGTCCCTGGGAGGGATCTGGATGGAAGATGAATTAAAAAATAGGGTCAACCTGTCTAAAACAGAAGGAGCAAAAAAGTGAGCATCAAGGGAAAACTTCTAAAATTAGGCCTTCCTCTGGTGATTCTCCTGATCGGTCTCGCCGGGATGAGGGCCATGGTCCAGTCGAAGCCCTCACCCAAGAAAGAGGTGAAGAAAAATCCGGGATACCTCGTGGAAGTAGTGAAGGCAAAAGTTGAGAACCACCCTGTCATTGTAATGGGAACCGGAGAAGTGAAGGCAAGGCAGGAGAGCAGTCTCACTCCCCAGGTGAGCGGCCGGGTTACTTATCTTGCTCCCCACTTTGTTGCGGGAGGTGTCTTCAAAAAGGGCGACCTTCTTTTTTCCATAGAGGATGTGGATTACCGCCTTGCGATTGACCAGGCGAAGGCGTCACTCGCGAAGGCGAAGTATGATCTGGCCACCGTGGAAGCTCAGGCCCGCGTGGCAAGGGACGAGTGGAAGCGCCTCGAAGGGGTAGATGGCAAAGACCCCGGCCCCCTGGTTCTCTACAAACCCCAGCTTGTAAACGCCCGGGCAGGAGTGGCATCGGCCCAGGCTGCCCTTTCCCGGGCAAAGCTCGATCTCGAGAGAACTCGAATCCATGCTCCCTTTAACTGCAGGGTCCGATCCGAAGAGATTGATCTGGGACAGTATATTCGTTCAGGGACGCCTATAGGAGTTGTCGCGGGAACAGATGAGGCTGAGGTGTACGTTCCTCTCCCCATGGAGGAGCTTAAGTGGCTCATAATTCCCAGGGGGGGAGGAGAGAGGAGAGGATCATCGGCAAAAGTGCGTCTTGATGGTACGGGGAACCCTGTCACCTTCGAGGGACGTGTCGATCGTTCATTGGGTGAGGTGGATACCCGGAGCCGGATGGCGAGAATAGTTGTTGCCATAAAGGATCCCTACCATCTCAAGGAAAAAAAGGGAGGACCCACCAGAGATCTCGAAACGGGAATGTTCGTCACTGTGGAGATGAGGGGAAAGGAACTCGTAAAGGTCGTATCGATCCCTCCTGACGTGCTCAGGGAAGGAGACACCATCTGGACGGTGGATTCCGGAGAGACCCTGAAGATACGTTCTGTGAAAGTAGTACGAAGGGAGCGGGACAGGGTCTACATTGATGGAGGAATAAAAGAAGGGGAAACTATCGTGACATCCTCAATTGCGGGGGCGGCCGAAGGGATGAAACTGAGGGTTTCCCGGGAGATGCCGAAACAGTGAGGGGAGCGGTCAGGTGGATGGCAAATAATCACGTGGTTGCGAACCTCCTCATGTTCGTGCTCATCGCGGGAGGCCTCATCAAGGCCTACTCCATCAAGCAGGAGATATTCCCCGAAAT
>CAZPLX010000093.1:0-6198 GCA_964587345.1 uncultured bacterium | reverse complement strand
GCCATGGGACGATTCCTCAGATATCGGTCACCTGTGACCAGGGAGAGTCCGTCTATTGAGGCAAGCATTCCCGACCCGATCCGGATGGTTGTTCCCGAGTTTCCCGCATCGAGAATATCAGGAGGTTCTACGAAGCCTCCCGCTCCCCTCCCCGTGACAAGAACATCATCCCCTTCTTCCCCTATTTCCACGCCAATCATTTCCATCATCTTCCAGGTTCGTCCCACATCTTCAGCCCGGAGCAGGTTTCTCATACGTGAGGTTCCCCGGGATAGTGAGGGGATCATGAGGGCCCTGTGGCTGATCGATTTGTCCCCTGGAAGCCGCACCTCTCCCTTTAAGGGAGATCCCTTCCCGCTCATATGGAATCCCTCTTTTTCTTCGAAAGGCGGAAGTACTCTTTCATCCCCTCCACATCCCCTTTCCGTATCAGATCTTCCAGGAGGGTGAAGCTCTTCCTGTAATGGGTGAGCGCCCTGAGGATCTCATCTCTGTTCTCCACCATGATATCCGTCCACATCACCGGGTTAGACGAGGCGATCCTCGTAAAATCCTTGAATCCTCCCGCAGAGTATCCGAGGGGGAGCCTGGAATCAAAGGTCGCCACTGCGTGAACAAGGCTGTATGCTACCGCGTGGGGAAGATGGGAGACGAATGCGAAGACGTGGTCGTGATATTTCGCATCAACCTTCAGGACCCGCGCTCCCGTTTTTTTCCATAAGGATCTTACTGTCTCTACCTTATCCCTGGGCGTCCTCTCGAAGGGGGTGATAAAAACCACCCTCTCTTTGAATAGTTCGGGAAAGCTGTTTTCATATCCCGATTTCTCCGTCCCCGCGATCGGATGCCCGCCGACGAACCACGGGTCTCCAGAACACCCTTCCATCTCCCTGCAGAGGCTCTGTTTCACGCTTCCGCAGTCTGTGAGAATAGAACCTTTCTTCATTTTTTCTATCAGCTTTTGTGCCGCATCGAGGCTTTCCAAAACGGGGATGGCGAGGAAGATAACATCCATCTCAGCCACTTCACTCCCCGAGAGGACTTTCGAGATCACTTTCTCATCGAGGGCCATTTTCACCCTCCTCTTTCTCCGATCGTAGCCGTAGAGAGTGATTCCTTCTCCCGACTTCCGAAGGGCCTTCGCCAGGGAACCCCCTATAAGGCCGAGGCCGTAGATTCCCACTTTTAGCAGGGAGGGTGTCAAAGTTCTCTCCCCACGACCTTTGCGATTGCCCGGATCTTTTCCATAACTTCTCCGAAGATGAGGGGCTTAAGAGACTGGGGGCCATCGGAGAACGCCTTCTCCGGGTTATTGTGCACTTCGATCATCAGCCCGTCAGCACCCGCGGCAACGGCTGCCGCCGCAAGTACGGGAACGAGTTCGGCCTTTCCCGCTGCGTGTGATGGGTCGACGATCACAGGCAGATGGGTGAGGGATTTCAGAACCGGAACTGCGCTCACGTCGAGAGTGTTCCTCGTGGCAGTCTCGAAGGTTCGGATCCCCCGCTCGCAGAGGATGATCTCCGAGTTCCCCTGCGAGGCGATATACTCGGCCGACATGAGGAGTTCGTGAACCGTGGCGCTCATGCCCCTTTTCAGGATAACAGGCTTTCTCGTTTTCCCCACCTCTGTTAAAAGGCGGAAGTTCTGCATGTTCCGCGCCCCGATCTGAATGATGTCCGTGTATTCAACGAGGAGGTCGATGTCTCTCGTGTCCATGAGCTCTGTCGCGAAAGGAAGGCCAGTTTTCTCCCTCGCGGAGGCAAGGATCTTGAGTCCCTCCTCCCCCAATCCCTGGAAGCTGTAGGGTGACGTCCTTGGTTTGAAAGCCCCTCCCCGGAGAAATGTCGCTCCACAATCTCTCACGGATTCCGCGATCTCCTCCATCATCTCCTTCCCTTCCACCGAACAGGGCCCCGCGAAAACGGAAAGCTTCTTTCCCCCCACAACCTGCCCCCGCACCTCGATTTGGGTGTCTTCAGGTTGGATCTCCCTGCTCACCATCTTGTAGGGCTTCAGGATAGGCATCACCTTCTCCACACACTCCATCACCTCGAAAGATGGGGCATCGATCTTCCGCTCGTCTCCCACCGCCCCTATGATGATCCTCTCGGTCCCCGCGGACACATGAATGGCCAGGCCCAGATCGGTAATTTTTTTTGCCACAGCCTCTATGTCATTTTTTGTGGACCCCGGTTTCAGTACGATGATCATTTCAACTTCCTCCTTACGTTATAGTGAATCTGCTTCGGTTTAATAATAATTCTGAATCCAGAATTCTGAATTCTGAATTAAACCGGGAACCCAATTATCTTTTTTATAGGGCCCTCGGGTATGATCCGAGAATCTTGAAATAGGCACAGAACACCCTCATCCCGTCGAGGGCATTTTTCACCTTCTCATCTTTTATGTGCCCCTCCATATCGAGGAAGAAAAGATATTCCCATGCCCTCTTTTTCACGGGCCTCGACTCGATCTTAGTGAGGTTGATCCCCGTTTTAGAGAAGGGTTCGAGAATCTTGAAGAGAGCCCCCACTTCGTCCTTCACGGAAAAGATTATCGACGTCTTGTCCTTACCCGTCCGGCCGGGATGCATCTTTCCGATAATTATGAAGCGTGTGAGGTTGTAGACGTTGTCCTGGATATTCTTCTTTATAATGCGGAGCCCGTACAGTTTTCCCGCCCCTTCCGCCGCGACCGCGGCTGCAGAAGGGTCTTCCGACGCGAGTTCCGCGGCCCTTGCCGTACTTTCCACGTGAAGGACCTTTGCCTTCTTCAGATTTTTCTCGAGCCAGTGTCTGCACTGGGCAATGGCGTGAGGGTGGGAGTAGACCGTCTCTATATGAGAAATGTCTCCTGTAACGGAGAGGAGGGAGTGGGAAATCTCGAGCATTATCTCCCCGATGATGCTCTGGTTGAACTCTACGAACATGTCGAGGGTGTTGCTTACAACCCCCTCCGTGCTGTTTTCGATGGGAACCACGCCAAACTCGCAGTCCTTCCTCTCGACACTCTCGAAAACCTCTGTCACATTGATCATGGGAACGAGGTCCGCGCTTTCTCCGAACTGCTTGATACACGCCATCTGGGTAAAAGTAGCTTTCGGTCCCAGGAAACTGACCCTCATCGGTTTTTCAAGGGAGATGGATGCGGAGATGATTTCACGGAAAATGGTCGCCACCCCCTCCGGGGGGAAAGGGCCCCTGTTCATGGAGGAGAGACGCTGAATGATCTCCGCTTCCCTCTCGGGCACATAGACCCGGAGATCGTGTTCCTTCTTCACTGAACCGACTTCACGGGCTATCTCTGCCCGGACGTTCAGGAGTTCCAGGATTTTTCGATCAGTTTGGTCTATTCTTTCCCGTAACCTGGCGAGGTCATCCTGCCAGTTGCCCATCATTCCCCTTCCTTGAACTCCCCGATCTTTCTGAATTTTTCGTACCTCCTCTCCAGGAGGTCGTCAACGGTGAGGTCTTTTAACTCGTCGTAGGCTTCGATCAAGTGCTCTTTCAGAATAGCCGCGGCTCTCTCGTGGTCCCTGTGGGCCCCCCCTTCAGGTTCCGGGATGATCTTATCGACCACGCCGAAGCCCAACTGATCCGGGGAGGTGATTTTCATTATGTCGGCAGCCACCTCTCCCTTCGTCGCGTCTTTCCAAAGGATCGACGCACAACCTTCCGGCGAAATCACCGAATAGATCGAGTATTCCATCATGAGTACGGTATCTCCTATTCCAAGGGCCAGCGCGCCCCCGGATCCCCCCTCGCCGATCACCGTGATGATAACGGGGACCTTCAGACCCGCCATGATAATGAGATTCCTGGCGATGGCTTCCGCCTGGCCCCGCTCCTCGGCTCCGATCCCCGGGTAGGCGCCAGGAGTGTCAACGAAAGTGATGATCGGAAGATTGAACTTTTCCGCAAGCTGCATCACCCTGATGGCCTTTCTGTACCCCTCGGGGTGGGGCATCCCGAAGTTCCTGTAGAGCTTCTCCTTAGTTGTCCTCCCCTTCTGCTGCCCGATGATCATCACCTTCCTCCCGTCAAGTTCGGCAAATCCCGAGATGATGGAGGAATCATCCATGAAAGTCCGATCGCCATGAATTTCTATAAATTTCTTGAAGATAATTTTCACGTAGTCGAGCATGTAGGGCCGGGAAGGATGGCGCGCGAGGAGGGTAATCTGCCACCTGGAGAGGTTTGAGAAGATCTCCTTCTTTATCCTCGAGATCTTCTTCTCGAGTTTGGTGATCTCCTTCGAAATGCCCGAAGAGCCGTAATCTTCCGAGGTTTTCAGCTGATCGAGCTTATGCTCGAGTTCGATAATGGGCCGCTCAAAGTCGAGATACTGTCCAACCATTTTCCCTCTTCCTTACAGGCAGAATAAAAGCGTTATAAAAAGTGAATCATATCAGAAAAGATTCTACAAGTTGACCAATTTTTTCCGGACTGAAAGGCACTTTGATGACTCCTCTTTCCCGGGAGAACCATGTAATCTGCCTTTTCGCGTACCTCCTCGTATCCCTTTTCATCCCGATCACCGCATCTTCCATGGATATCTCTCCGGAAAGTGCCCCCGACACGTGCCGGTATCCTACAGCCCCCATCGTCTTCAACTCCTTCGAATATCCCCTATCCAAAAGACCTTTTACCTCTTCGTCGAATCCTTCATCCATCATGTTGTCGACCCGCGCGTTGATATTTTCGAAAAGCTCTCCCCTCGAAGGAAGAAGGGCCAGATAGAGTGCCTCGTGCCTGTGAACGCCCCTCTCCCAGGCCCCGATCTGCTCAGAATAAGGCGTTCCAGTTAAGGCCCAGATCTCGAGGGCTCGGATAACCCTGTGCCTGTCCCGGGGAGACACCTTCTCTCCATAGACGGGATCCACCGCGGCAAGCTCTTTGTGAAGGGCGGGAATCCCCTCGCGGGATGCGCGAAGCGATAGTTCCTCCCTCACGGATTCTGATGAGGGAAGTGTGTCTATGCCGAAGAGAAGGCTTCTTGCGTAGAGGCCGCACCCCCCCACGAAAAGGGGGATATTCCCCTTCCCGCGAATTTTCCCTATAGCCTCCTCCCCTTCCCCTACAAACTCTGCCGCAGAGAAGGCTTCATCGGGATTCCGGATGTCGTAGAGGTGATGGGGAACTCTTTCACGCTCTTTCCGTGTGGGCTTCGCGGTCCCTATATCCATGTAGCGGTAGACCTGCATGGAGTCGAAGTTCACAATCTCGAGAGGGAGGGATTCACAGAGGGAGAGAGCGATTCGGCTCTTCCCCGACCCTGTCGGACCACCTAATATGATTATCTTATCTTTCATAACACCATGGCATATAACAGTTCCCTGTTTAATTCAGAATTCAGAATTCCGAATCCGGAACTGTCACTATTTCGTCGGACATCGGACGTAGGACGTCGGACAACCATCTCTTACAATTGTTATCGTTTAAACAGTCTGTTTAATTGTTCTCTGGTAATTTTTACGTAAGTCGGTCTCCCGTGGGGGCAGGTATCGCTGTATACAGCGCTCTCGAGATTCCTGAGAAGATGGTCAAACTCCGCAGGATTCACCGAGGGTGCCCCCCTCAAAGAGCCGTGGCATGCCATTTTCATGACGAACTCCTCGAAAAGCCCCTCTGCTTTTCCCCCGAAGGGGCCGAAATCAAGAGACACGAGTTCCACGATGTCGTCCACCACCTCGAGGGGATCCAGAATTTTCAGATAGGGAGGTATCCCCGATATGACGATGGCACCCGATCTTTGCTCCAGGCTGTAGCCTGCTTCCGTGAGAAGTTCCGTAACCTCCTTTTCATACCCCATAAGGCGCTCTTCCGTCACCGTAACAGTCGTGAGAAGGCTCTCCGGACGCTTCAACCACTCCTTCCTTTCCTCCATAATTCGCACGTACTCTATCCTCTCCGCGGCCGCGTGGATATCCACAAAATAGATATTATCTCCCCCGTCTAAAAGGAGGTAGTTTCCAAGTATCTGGCCCACACATTTCATCTTGGAAAAGAGGCGGGGAATTTCCTCCTGTGTAGCGGCAGGGAGAGGATCATCTCTTTTCCATTCCTTCGAGCCGCTCTCCGGGAATTTCATGGAACCCATCCCCGCAAGCTCCTCCAGGGAATATCTGCCACCTCCCCCCCGTGAAGCAGGAATTTCACCCCCATCAGGGCCCTCTTTTTTCGTGTATCTTCTCTT
>CAZPLX010000092.1:0-6224 GCA_964587345.1 uncultured bacterium | reverse complement strand
AGGACAAATAGTCTGCATCCCCTCATACAGAGGATATTGTTCTAAGGGGTCAGGAAGCGGGCTTGCCACGCCGTAGCTCAGGAAGTGTCAGAAGGCAGGGTCTGACCCCTTTCTTGTACATGCTTTCTTGTACGCTCTGCATGATAAATCCCATAGTAGCCCCCCCATTACCCATTTATTTGAAGGCAAATGTATTATAATTGGATGGCTAATTCCCGCAAATTAATAGGATAGGATAAGGAGCCTTTATCCATGCCAATAAAACCCTTCAGCAAATTCATTGCCCTTGAGTCGGCCAGCGGAATACTCCTGGTGTGTGCCGCGGTTCTTGCCATCCTCTGTAATAATTCTCCCCTTGCTCCCCTCTACAGCCTTTTTCTCCACACTCCCCTTGAAATCCGGGTGGGAGCCCTCAAGATAGCCAAGCCTCTCCTTCTCTGGATTAATGATGGCCTCATGGCCATTTTTTTTCTCCTTGTGGGTCTCGAAGTGAAAAGAGAATTGTACTTGGGGCAGCTCTCCACCTTCTCCAAGGCAGCCCTTCCTCTGATCGCCGCTCTGGGGGGCATGGTGACCCCCGCTATAATCTATATTCTCTTAAACCACGCTGATCCCGTCTCTCTAAAGGGGTGGGCTATCCCAACCGCGACTGATATCGCATTCGCCCTCGGGGTACTGATCATGCTGGGAGAAAAGGTTCCCCGTGGTTTAAAACTCTTTCTCCTGGCAGTGGCAGTCATCGACGATATAGGGGCAATACTCATCATCGCGATCTTCTATGCAGGTGACCTTTCAGCCCTTTCACTCATTCTGGCAACCGCTCTCCTGGGAATTCTTATACTTCTGAATCGACTTCGCGTAACAAAAATAGCGCCATATATTCTCCTGGGCATATTTCTCTGGATATGCGTCCTCAAATCGGGAGTCCACGCCACACTTGCAGGAGTAGTCCTCGCTTTGTGCATCCCCCTCAAGGGGAAAAAGGAAGGGGACCGTTCACCTGCCCATATTATTGAGCATACCCTCCACCCATGGGTACATTTCGGAATCATGCCTCTTTTTGCGTTCACAAACGCAGGCGTTTCTCTTGCCGGCATCTCGCTCAAAACCCTTTTCGCCCGGGTACCCCTCGGCATAGGAGCAGGCCTCTTTATTGGAAAACAGGCAGGAGTTTTCGGGTTTTCCTGGATTGCTGTAAAAATGCGCCTCGCCAGGATGCCGGAAGGCGTAAGTTGGTTAGAATTCTACGGTCTTTCGGTTTTGTGTGGAATCGGGTTCACGATGAGCTTATTCATCGGCTCACTCGCATTCGAGCACGGGGGACCGGACCTGGAAACCGCTGTCAGACTGGGAGTCCTCACCGGCACCCTCCTCTCCGGGGTTTGGGGATACGCCCTGCTCCGTCATGCCATAAAAACCAGAGTTTAACGCCTACTTCTCATTCCAACTATTGGTAAGAAGCTGATTATTTTTTCCGGAAAAATACAATAGTAAGCCTGGGGTCAGTTCCCATTTTTGCCTATAACAAGGAACTAAACAAGATCTTTTTCATCATACTGGATATCTATTTTTAATAATTCACAGGAGGTGGAAGATGCTTTTTCACATCACACAGTCACATACACCAGAGACATGTCCCAAAGACGAGGGAGGATCAAAGACACTGTATAATCCTGAAGCGAAAGGGGCTAAGCTTGTTGCCATGTATGGCGCATTTTCTGAACATGTAATTTTCTATATTGTAGAGGCAGACACTTTGAGGGCAGTGAATCAATTCCTCTATCCGGGCTTTAAACGCTGTACCTGTGAAATTACTCCAGTTGGTGAAGAAGCAATAGTGAGATAACAAAGCCTCTATATATCCACCTCTGCGTTTCCACCTGGGACTCTTTTTGTCTTTTCGTACAGAGACAGACATCTTGATAAAACATAATAGAAATTCCTCCCCTCGCCCGGCGCTATTCTGTGTGTATAGGGGTCAGAAGGCAGTGCCTGACCCCTTTACTTTAGATTTTCCGCGACCAAGAGGCTAAGTTACGCATCATAAAAAAAAGATCAGGACATCAGGACAATGGTATAGTTTTTATAATGAGTTTTTGATGGATGTCTTTCACCCCTTTACGAATGTCCGTTTCCATCTGTGCACGTGCAGATCAACCATAAAACTTAACCCCGTGTTGCAGTGCTCTGATTGGCCTAAAAAAGGAGGTAACAATGGCAAAGTTACTCTTTCATGTCCTGGTTGGCTCGGAGAATCCAACCCGCGCATCCTTTCCCTTTCTCCAGGCCGTTGCCTCGAAGGAACGGGGCGATGAAGTGGCGATTGCTCTCGGTGGGGACGCAGTGGTTCTCATCCGGGATAGTGTCATCGACTCAGTCGTTCCCATCGCCTGGCCGCCCCTTAAAGAGACTTTCGCAAAGGTGGTGGAGCACAAAATCCCCATTCATGTCTGAGGGGGCTGCTCGAGGGCCCGTGGGGTCCCAAAAGAAGAGCTGGTGGGAAAGAACGCCCGCTTCATAAACTTCGAGGACACGGCAGATCTCTACTCAGAAATGGACAAGGTGTTCATTTACTGAGTTCTACTCGATGAGTTTTTTCAGATCGTCCCGCGTCACCCTGTTTTTCCCTGCTACTTTTTTGCGAAAAAAGAGTAGTCTCCACATTTGACACACTCATAAAGAAAATATTCGCCTAATCGACGATCTATTTCAAAAGAGCGTTGTCTACTGCCTACTTCCTCTTGAAAAACACCTCAATTATGGTCGTGGCACCTGGCTCCAAATCGGTGTATTTCCCGTGGTTGAGGATACCTTTGAGGCTCGTCACCCCCACGTGGGGAACCTTCATGTTCCGGGCACCATTCTCCACTTCCCCCGACTGGGCAAAGTAGTGGGAGAACTGGAACTTCTTTTCATTCCACCCTTTGAGTTTCTCTTTGTAGAAGGAGACGATCTTCTCATAAGGGTCTGAAGAGAGAAGTTCTATTGTGGAAAGGCCCATTTTCTTCCCCTGGCTGTCACGCATGAAGGGCTCGTTGATGGCAACAATGACCGCCCCCGGGTATGGAGGAGAAGCAATTGCCCCCCTATCTGGCACATCCTCAGCTTTCGCGGGGGGCCACATTCCCGCCATTTCCGCGTCCTTGATGGGTATTCCCATGTTCCCGAAGGTCCTCTTGAAATCCTTCTTCGTGAACTTGTGGAGGGGGGCGTAAGGCTCCGCTGCAAATGCAGCAGTTAAAGACATAACAGAGATGAGAAGTATAATTAAGGATATCAGTGATAGCTTTTTCACACATTCCTCCTGAAAAACCTTTTCTTTAGATCCATCATGGCACTTATTTCTTCCTCTCAAAATAGACGGAAATGACCGTTTTCGTTCCTGGTACCAGGTTGGTGTACTTCTCCCTGTTCATAAGCCCCTCGATCTGAATTACGCTTACATGGGGAACCTTCATGGCTCTGGAGTTAACCTCCACCTCCCCTGACTTGGCAAAGCTCTCAGAATTCTGATATTTCTTCGTTTTCCATCCCTTTAACCTCTGCCGGTAGAAGGAGACTACCTTCTCAAAAGGGTCTGTGGAAACGAGTTCCATCGTTGAAAGGCCCATGTAAACGAATTTTCCCCCTGCTCTCGTTTTCCAGGGACCGCTAATGCTCACAATCTCCGCCCCCGGGTATGGGGGAGCTTCGATTGCGCTCTTTTCAGGGACATCTTCCCCTTTGGTGGGAGGCCACATCCCCATCTCCTTCGCCTCTTTAAGAGTCATGCCGAAAGCTCCCTTGAATTCCTTATCCTTGAACTTGTGGAGCGGGGCATATGGTTCGCCGGCATATGAAAAAGATACAAAGATCATAGAAAGTACAAAAATGGAACTTATGAAAATTCCAAGGATCCGATTCATTAATTTCTCCTCCTTAAAAGTGAACTGAGCATGAGTTAATAAATCATATTTACGAATCAACCGCCCATGAGCTGCTCGAAGGTTACCTTCTTGTAGCCCGCGGGGACCTTGAACTCCGAAGCGGGGATCTTCTTCTCCACAAGCTTCACCGTCTCGCTCTCGCTCGAAACTTCACCCCTTGAAACACTTTTTAAGATCCACCCCTTCTCCACTATTGTGCGGTACTCCTTCGAGTCCTCCACCTCCATTCCCCCGCCCCCCATGGACGAACAGCTGGCCATCCTATTCACCTGGGGCATTACCTTTTTCATCATCTTTTTATAGGCACGGTTCAGGCGTGTATCAGTAGAAACCCAGACTTCCATCCGGGAGGCACCTCCCGCATCAATCCGGTACTTATCGGTAGTGTATCCCGCCACCTTACCCCCGGGACCCACCTTCTTCACCTTAAGATTTTGCGACCGATTCTTCTTCATCATAGCTTCCATCATCGCCTTCTGCTGGGCGTTCATCCCCCCCATCATCCTGTCGATAAAGGCGCAGAATTCGTCCACCGTCGCTGTCGCATAACTCTTCTTTGTGGGGCTTACCATCGTGAGAACCCCCGAGGAAGTGTCGATCACAGACCACATGTCATCTTCCCCTGATATGTTCTTCACCTTTCCCTTCGAAAAGTAGGTCACATCACCGCTTTTTTCCGTCTGAACCCAGCCGGCAAAGGCATTCGCAGCCACTCCTGCCAGAAAAACCGAGATGGAAAGTAAAACTATTAATCTCGAAATCTTTCTTCCCATACCCACCCCCTTTTTAAAGGATTTTAATCTCATAACCTGCATATTCTTTTTCAGCATAGACACATTAATGATTAACGAGAGACAAAAGTGGTTCCAGGTTCATATGTTCTTTCATGTACTCCTCAACGAAGGGCCGTTTCCCCCTCAGCTCGACCATCACTGCTCCCACCTCATCATGTGCGACCTTTCCCCTCTTGATCTGCCACTGATTATCCTTATGGGGAGACACTTCGACCTTTCCAAGGAAAAGCACCCTCCTTACCTCCGGCCCGGTTCTTCCCTTAACCTCCTTGTCGAAGGCTTTGATCGCCCCCGGAACAACCACTTCAAGATCTTTTTTGAAATACATAGGGTATCCCTCCCCGTTAAAGGATACGCTCATAGCCAGAAGAATCTGTTCTACCCTTTTTATCTGCATAACCCCGTTTTTGTTACTCTTCTTCCCATTTGGACCGTTCTGGTTCATCATCGCCATCATCTGGGCCATCTGTTTCTGCATTTCTGCACTGTCCTGCTTCTGCATCGCCTCCGCCTGGGCCGCCTGCTTCTCGAGATCTTCCCTGTTTCCGCTCATGGCGCTCTTCTTCATTTTCTCTCTCAGTGCCTGCGCTTCCTTTTCCTTTTCCGAGATCTTTTCAAAGGTTATACTGAACGCATTTTCCATCGTCATATTCTCAAATCCGAGACATACGGTCTCAATATCTCTCGGAGACCTCTGGTTCCTTATCCTCCACCCCTCCGGAAGCCGAAAAGCCTTAGTTGCCGCCTCGTCAGTGCTCACATAAAAATTTGACTCTTTGTCCGTCAATGGACGCTCCTTGCAGGTATCTGCGCGCCCCATCGATGGGCATGCAATTGTGAGCATAAGGCCGATTATGATTAGATTTCCCCATTTCAGCATGGGTACCTCCCCGGTAACTTAATAGCGCCCCTTTCATGAGTGACTTTACCTCCAAAGGGCAATCTTTAAAACTGGACACTTCGAATCATTGTGTGAGCAAAACTTTCACCCGATCTCACGAAAAGAAAGGGGAGAAAAACCCCGTTTCACTATCTTAAGTATTGCTTCCCCCAGAGGCATTATAATACTTCACTCCGGGGGTGACAAGTATCCCAATCAGGTTCGCCCATTTCTTTTCCCTTCCACGACCCCTCCCTGGACCGGAGAGCAACATATTTCTTGTTAAACTCGGATCAATTCCAATTTACGGCCTTTATCATCTATTTATTAAAAGAAATATAAGAACTATACACCGCAGCCCTTTGCTTGGAACAGAAATATATGTATACTCTAATCCGTATTATCTGCTCTATTATTTAACAAAGAAATGCTGGAGGGCTTTATCCTGGAAAGGAGATTCTCTTTAAAACGCTTTTCTATAAACTTTGGACACACAGCATTTTTTATCATTGTAAGTTCCCTTCTATTAGCCCTTTCACCCCCTTCTCAGGCAGCAAGCTTGAAAAAGTTCACCGGGGGAGTTCCGGGGACAGTATATACAACTTAAGCGTTACGTTTTTTTGG
>CAZPLX010000091.1:0-6367 GCA_964587345.1 uncultured bacterium | reverse complement strand
TCCACTCGTGGGATATCAGGGGAACTCTTCGTGCCACAACTCCGGAAGAGGCGGTATCCCTCCTTTTCTCCGAATAGTTAACGTGGGTGGTCTAATTCATTTGCAACGGAATAGTAGGTGGAAAAGGTCCCCTTATCAACGTGGGAGACCCAGTTTCCTGTCACATGTGCGGTGAGATAAAATGAAAGGAGCAACGCGAGGAGGAGAAGAGGAACAGCAGCCTCCCGAACCCTTTTCCTGCCAGGATACTCGACGGTTAAGCAGTCATTAACGGGACAGACTGAGACACAGGTGAGGCATCCGGTACATTCCATGGTTTTCACAGCTCTTTTCTGGTGAACCCTGATCTGGTAGGGGCACTCCTTCGTGCACTTTGTGCAGGAGATACATGTATTCTCGTCTCTTGAGATCCGGCCCGGAGAAATGAGGGCAAAGGCCCCCAGAAAAGCCCCGTACGGGCAAAGGTATCTGCACCAGAAATTTTTAATCCAGAGGGAAAGCACCACAAGGAGAATGAGTGTAACCGCGACCCCTGGAGACATATGGCGAAAAAAGAGGAGCATTTTCGCATCTGCCACGATGTTGTAAGGCGTTTCGATAAATGCCTTTACGCTCTGCACAGACATTTTCACAAAGATCACGTAGAGAAAAAATGCACAGAGAAAATACTTTATGGAGATAAGGATATGGTCGACAAGAGGAGGGACAGTGACGTTGATCTTGAAGGCCTTCCTGGAAAAAGAAGCCAGGCCTCTCGAGAGTGTCCCCACCGGACAGATCCAGGCGCAGAGAGTCTTTTTTGTGAGAAATGAAGAGACAATTACTGCCATGATGATCGTCAGCCCCGCAGGGTGAACGGTGTCGTAATTACCTGTGGCGAGAAAATATTTAAGTCCGAGGAGTGAACTTATGGGAAGAAACCCCTCAACTGACGGGGGGCGGTATATATGAAGATTCCCCGCCACAACCCCCTCGTAGAAGAGGACGAACTCAACTCCCACGAGAAGAAAAAAGAGAAGGTACACTCCCTGTATTATCCACCGGAGACGAGGCATCCCCTTTCTTGAAAAGAGCCCTCCCTCCTCAAGAACCTCTCCCTTTTGCTCTGTCACTTTTTTAAAGTGCTCTGGCACTTATGTAACATCCTGATTTGTTTGATATATTGTGTTCATATTCTTGAAAATAAAATAATTCCTCTCCATGTGAGATGACTACATTACCATTTTTAAGGATGAGATCAATTGATGGGAGTCAAGAAACTTTTCTCACTATGTCCCACACATCGCAGGGTTCCCTGATTGGTTCGATTTCCAGACTCATATCCACTTACCCTTTCCCTTCCCACGCTGATCCCTGATAGGTTCCCCTCTTTTCCAGTTCCCCGTTTACCTCTTCGATAAATCTTCCGCTTCCCACATTCCATTTTGGTGCGAGGAGATATTTCTCCGGAGTAGTGCTTATTAACCGGGCAAGGGTAATATCTGGAGAGAGAAGTTCAATGAAATCACACACACTCTGAAAATAGTCGTCATAGGAAGGGGGGGAAAACTCACCTTTCTTCCAGATCTGCGCAAGAGCCGTATTCCGGACTACGCGGATATGATTCAATTTTACAAGGGATACGCCTTCCTTTCCCAGAAGGCGAGCAGCGGAGAGGAAATTGGATTTTGAATCACCCGGAAGACCGTATATGAGGTGGACACCCGTCTCGATGCCCTCTTCCCGCAGGATTTTCGCTGCCTTGCTGAAATGGTCGATCCCGTGGCCCCTGTTCACCAGGGTTAGTACCTCATCGGAGAGAGATTGGACTCCCAGTTCTACTGCAATATAAGTTTCTCCTGAAAGATCCTTGAGAAGAGATGCAACGTTTCGATCGATGCAATCTGGCCTGGTTCCTATCACAAGTCCCGCGATTCTATCTGAAACCAGGGCTTCTCTGTACACTTTTTTGAGGTGGGACACCTCCCCATATGTGTTCGTATAAGACTGGAAATACACGAGAAAACGTGCATTTCTGTACCTCTTCTTTCCCTCTTTAGCTTTCAGGGATCCCTCAACCTGATCCTTTATGGAAAGACCTTTTCCCACGACACCTGCAGAAAATGCATCGTTATTACAATAGATACACCCTCCAAATCCTTTCGTTCCGTCTCTGTTGGGACAGGTAAACCCCCCATCCACCATGATCTTGAACAGAGGGAAGCCAAAACGAGATTTCAGGTAACTGCCGTAATGGTTGAAGCGGTAGTCGCGGGAAAATGGGGAGGACATTTTCTCCTCCAGATTTAGAGTATCATGTTATTTTAACAGAAGTATCTAAGCCCTTTGAATAAATGAATCGAGGAGGAAAGATGGATAGGGTGCAGTTTATCATGGACCATGACAGGATTGTGAAACTCTTTGATATAACTCTCGAAGAGAAGGGCGAAGACTTCGTAAAATTATCCGCAACCGTTAAAGATGAGTTTCTGAATGCCCACAATATTGCCCACGGGGGATTTATTTTTGCCCTTGCCGACGTGGCATTCGCGATTACGGTCAATGCGAAAATTGATGCTGTGGGAGTGCAATGGAGTTTCAACACTTTCCGCGCTGCCCTCCCGGGGGAGAAAATCTTCGCCGAATGTTCATTGCTCCATGGGGGGCGCAGTCTCATGGTTGTAGAATACTCAGTCACTAATGAAAAGGGAAAGATGCTTGCGAAAGGCCAGGCTACAGCACTCCCTGTGGAAAGAGACCGCTTTAAAAAGTAGCTATCCGAACTTGATCAGGATGATTCCAATGGTGATCAGCGAGGCACCTGTCAGGCGAATTTTTCCGAAGGCCTCCCTGAAGAGGAAAAGGCCCACGAGTACTCCGAAGATAGTGCTCACCTGCCTGGTTGATGCAGCGTAACTCACCTTTGCGACCTTAAGTCCCAGTCTATAGGTGAGGAAGGAACCAAAAAGTATCGTTCCTGCAAGGAGTATTTTCATCCAACTCTCCTTGAATTCTGAGAGAAAATCCGTTTTTTCCCCACCTCCTAAAAAATTGTTCAGAATGAGGAAGGAAACAAGAACGATATCAAGATAGTAGGTGTAAATAAACACGTCATTCCCTGTAACAGTCTTCTTATCCACTACGGCTCCGATCGAATAGAAAAATCCGGCTGCAAGGGCAAGGCACACTCCCGGGTTTTTCAGATGTACGAGAGGTTCGAAGAGCCCCTTCAGGCTTATCTGTTTCATCTGGATCGTGTACGCCCCCGAGACGACGAAAACAATCCCCACACCTCCCATCCATGAGAGATGCTCTCCAAGAAAAATGTAAGCCCAGAGTGGGATGTAAAGGGGGCCCGTCGTTGTGAGAGGATAGGCAAGAGACACATCAGTCGTTTCGTATGACACGGTGAGGCAGAGATGGTAGAGGAAGAAGAAGAATCCTGCCGCGAGTGTGAAGAGGAAAAAGTGGAGGGAAGGAAGAGGTATTGCGCCCCTTACGATAAGAAAAAGGAACGAGAAGAGAGTGATGGCAGAAAGATGCATGAGGATGTTAAAAGCCATCTTTCTTTTCGACGTTTTCAATATCACATTCCAGAGGGAATGACAGAAAGCAGAGAAAAGTATGAACAGGAATGCGTGAACAGTCACGGGTCTCCCTCGTAAATTCCCTGATAGATGCGACCCCTCTCTTTTTTGAATCTCAAAAGATATATGTTCAAAAGGGAATTTCAGATATTATAAGTAGAATATCAGGTCGAGGAAATATGTTTGATCTAAAAGATCTATATAGTTCGTTTTCAGCGTTTCTCAAGGAAAAATGTGAACGGGGATCCCAGGAAAACCTTACTGCGTCTGTCCCGTCCAAACTCCTCATTATGTTTCCACAAATCGTTGCCGCGTGGTACATCGAAGCGAACATCCACGCCGGGGTTCTTCGAGTCTCTTCCTACGGGGGCCCAAAAAAGTTCCGGATCGCTGAGGAAGGAAGCGTACTCCTCCATTTTTCACCAGGATACGAAGACAAATCCCTCAAGAAAAAACTCCTTGATCTCTACAGAAAACTCTCGCCCAAGGAATTCCTATTAGCTCTGGAAGCCTTTCCTGTCAGAGGAGAGATGGGCGCCCTCACAGGTTTTATCGTCGCGGGAACAGAAGAAGACTCTTTTACCCGGGAATTCCTCTTCCGCGAGATCGGGTGCATCTCCGAATACCTCTCCATGACAGTAGAAATCATCCAACTCCGGTCACACCTGGGTGAAATTGACCGAAACTATGAAATTGTACGAAAGGGTCTCGCCGCAGGAAAATTCTCTCCCGCAGAGGAGATGAAAAAAGTACTCTCTCACCTCCAGGAGAAAGCATTCGATCTTTTCCAGGGGGAATTTTCCGTTCTCTTCAGGAGAGAGGGAGACCTCCTCGTCAGTCAGGCATATTTCCCCAGGGAGAATTTACCCCTTCTCGAACATATCTCGTGGGGAGAGCTTCGCATTCCCGTGCACATGGACAAAAGAGCCAAGGAAAGTTGGTATTTTGCTGCGCCCTTCTACAGAGAAAAAATTGAATTACACGGAATTCCTGACGGATTTAATAAGAAGTTGGGAAAGGTGATCGCCGTGCCAATCTGCCCATTCGGGAAGGATATTTATGTAATCGCCCTCTACTACTCTTCCCTTCGTAATGAGGAAGAGGAGAGGTTGGGGATTATGGCACGTTCATTTTCAGAACTCGCATCCTCCTCGGTTGAGAGCACCCTCAACAGGATCAGTCTCACATCCGCCACAAAAGACCTTCTTGATGAAAAGGGGAAAATTCAAAAACTTCTCACCCTTACGAATCTTGTTACCACTTCTCTCGACACAGAGCACACTTCAAGGATAGCCATAGATGTAATCCGGGAATTTTTTGATGCCTCTACGTGTGGCTTCTTTACTCTTTCTCAGGAAAGGAAGGAAGGTATTCTTGTATGTTCCTTTCTTCAGGAAGAGAAAGATGATAGCTTCCGCAGATTGATTCTCCCCTTAGAAGAATATCCCCACTTTGCATGTGCGGAGGAAGGAATTCACCCGGAGTTTATCAACTCGACAGGAGAATTCTCCTTTACCCGGGAAGAACGGGCACTTCTCCATTCCCTGAATATAGGAAGACTTATGATCATTCCCGTTCGTTACCAGGGAAACCTCATCGGGACTATCCTCATTGGCCACGAATTAGAAGGAAAAATATTTTCTGACAGAGATCTTAAATTCGCCGGGGTTATCGGAAACCAGATTGCAAGCTCAATGAGCAATTCCAGGCTCTACGCGACTGTGCTACAGGATAAAAATGAGTGGGAGCTCATTTTTAACTCCATATCAGACGGTATCATCATCCTTGACAGGGATCTCCGTATCATCAAATCGAACAAATTATTCGGGGACACATATGGGTTGGATCCCACAAAGACCATTGGGAAAACATGCCACGAAATATTCACCTGTTCCCACCATGGCACTGACGTGTGTATCCACCGTAGATGCATTACCGAAAAAAAAGCTGTAAAGGGTATCTACGATGATCTCCCTGTTCCGGGAACCTATCGAGTGACCATCTCTCCCATATTCGACAGTAATGGAGAAGTGGTAAGAACTGTCCACTTCTTAACTGATATCACGAAAGAACTGGATTATGAGAAAAAGATCGAGTCCAGCCTAAAACAGGCTGAAGAGGCATCCCGCTATCTCGAAACTCTCCTCGAATCCTCACCTGATTCGATCATTTCTACGGATATGGAGGGGCATATTGTATATTTCAGCAGGGGGGCATCCGATCTTCTCGGCTACAAGAATGAAGAGGTGATCGGGAAAGATATCTCTTTCATCTATCCCTCTCCTGAGGAATCACAGAGGGTGCGGGAATCCCTTGAAAGAGGGAAAGGAAAGATCCGCAACTTTCACACACGCCTGAAAAAAGAGGATGGAAATTGTGTGGATATTATTCTCTCTGCCTCTTCTCTCTATGACGAGAAGGGGCAGGAAGTGGGAACAGTGAGGATTTCCAAGGATATATCCAAAACAAAGCAGATAGAGGATCATCTCAGACAGACGGAAAAACTCTCGGCTCTGGGGAAGCTCTCTTCCGGCATAGCCCATGATTTCAACAACATTCTCGCGGCTATTTCTATGCGCGCTGAGCTCATGAAGTTGAGAACAGAGGATCCTGATTTAACGAAAGATCTCGAGGTAATCGAAAGTTCGGCGATGCAGGGTGCGGAAACGGTAAACAAACTGAGAAACTTTTACAAAAGAGAGCGAAGTGAATATGAATCTGTAAACCTGAATGATGTCATCGAGCAGGCAATTGAGATTACCCCTCCAAGATGGAAGGACGTGTCGCATTCCCGGCGAATT
>CAZPLX010000090.1:0-6434 GCA_964587345.1 uncultured bacterium | reverse complement strand
TACCTGGAGCGTACCCCATCACGGTAGAAGCTTCTCTTGATGAAGATGTTGATGAATTTGATAATGAGCTCACTCTCGAGAAGCCGATAATAATCAGGTAATACATTGAAATTATTCAATCATCTAAATTAACCTTTCCAATAAAAAAAGGAAGGCTCTTGTATGCCTTCCTTTTTAAGAGAGTATTTCCTGGGTTTTAACAGATCATGGCCCAGAGAACTCTTCAGGAGTCAAAGTGGCCCTGATAGAAGAGCTGTCCTCTTGAATGCTCTGCTGAAAATTATCACAACACTCAAGGACATATTCCACATCACTGCTTGATACTGAATGTAAATCGTTCATTTCAGCCATCCCAACACTTGAATAAGCCAGAATCGAGAAAGCCATGATTACTGCAAATATGAATGAAGTTACCTTTTTCATCATTACACCTCCTATTGGTCATCGAACTATAGAGTCTTGTTTCTCTTCTTTTCTTCTTATCTAATTTGATGATTAGTCAAAGGAGGTGGTTGCAACTTACATTGTTTATATCTAATTCTGTAAACTCTTAGGAACACTATTTGAAAAGTGTCCGTTATTTGTATATGAATCCTGTAAGGGCTGGAGTTGTGACTATTCCTGGAGAATGGGATGAAGCTACTTTCAATTTTCATGAATTTGGAAAAAAAATGGGAATCCATGTGGTGAATGATCACTTCTTAATAATGGTAACTCACAATTCGTCCAGGAAATTTGGGTATCAGGAGGGAGGAGAATGAAAAATTCAAAAATAGATAAAGTGTTAGGGATGTTGAGTCCTGGTGTGTATGTCCTTACGTCTGAGTGCGAAGAGGACTCTAATGGATGTACCGTCTCCTGGGTAAGTAGGGTATCCTTTGACCCCCCAATCATTTCAGTATCTGTTGCACCGGAAAGGATGACTCACGGATACCTCAAACAATCAAAAGCCTTTGCCCTGTCGATTCTCCCTGAAAATGAGAGGGGTGTAGAACTGGCAAGGCAATTTGGTGTCGTATCGGGAAGAAAATGTGATCAGTTTGCACATACAAAAATTTTTACGGATAAGACGGGTGCGCCTATTATCAAAGACTCGGTAGGGTATATTGAATGTAAAATTCTCTTTTCTACGGATGCAGGTGATCATACAATTTTTTTTGGAGAGGTAATTTCTGGAAATCTCCTCTTGGATGATGTGAAGGGTCTTCTCTATGGTCCTTCGACGTACCTTTAACCACGCATAAATAGTATTTAATTCCCAAGAATATCCAGCTGCCAAAATGCGCCCCTCCTCAATTAATTTGGCAGCTTTTTTTAACGTGATCAATGTGCTCTGACACTCTTTAGTATGGTTACTTTCTCGTGAGCACCCGATATTTCCATCCCGCCATTTCGCTTTCTTTCACTTTTCCACATATTGCTCTGTCACACTTTTGTTATTTGGAAAACCTTTACCGGCTTTATCATGTGTTAATAAACTTTTCTTATTTTTGTATTCATTTATAGTTGTATTTAAACGTAATTTAAATATAATTAAGCATAATTTAAGAGGTGTGAAAGATTACATATGCGGCTGATGAGAAGATACCAGAGGAGGGTATGTGCCCTCTTTTTTTTAGGATCAATCGTTTTACTCCTCTCATACGGTTTTTCTGATTCTAAAGACATCATTAACAATAACGATATTTCAACCCAACTAAAGAATATTTATGGACTAAGAGAAGGAATAGAAACTGCCCTCAATAATGGAAAGCAAAGTTTTGTTCTTTCCTCAGGTGTCAGAGTAACTCTATCAATCAATACGAAGTTACAGAAAGAAGTCATAAAGATTTTCGATAATTTTCGGATACCTGTGGGTGCCTACGTAGGAGTAGACCCGGATACAGGAAAGATTCTCTCGTTAGCAGGATGTGAATTGGGAAAGGGACTTACTATCTCTCCGGCTCTCTCCGCGCAATACCCCGCAGCATCCTTGGTTAAAATTGTGACTGCGACTGCGGCACTTGAAAAACTGAAGTTTTCGCCAGCAACAAAGATTTCATATAGAAGTAGAATTGACCAAGTAACACGGATGGATTTGAAAACTCCTGAATCAAGAAGATATCCAAGGATGTCTCTGACAGATGCGATGGCGAAATCTGCTAACAATGTTTTCGGAAAATTGGCGGGGAAATATATTGGACGGAGCACTTTGGAATCTTATTTTCAAAAATTTTTATTCTCAAAATCGATTCCTTTTGATTTTCCTGTTGAGAAGAGTACCGTTGTACTCCCTGAAAAGGATTTTGCTCTGGCACGTACAGGTGCTGGATTTGGTAAGGTTTTTATTTCCCCTCTCCATGCAGCAATGATCACTTCGGCGATAGCTCACGATGGAATTATGATGAGACCCTATCTTGTGGAGTCGATAACAGATGGGAGAGGAAATTTATTGTACAAGGCTGAAAGAAAAATCCTTGGGAGAATTATCCAGAAAAGCACTGCCAGAAAGATATTGAGAATGATGAAAAACACCCCACGTCGCGGGACGTTACGGAAAACATTTTCCCGTCGAAAGTGGAGATACTTCGTGAAGAAGTTTGACCTTGCAGGGAAGACAGGATCAATTACATGGGGTCCTCCAAAACGACATTACGAATGGGTCGTGGGAGTGGCATCTGCAGGGGATCCATCTATCAGTTTTGCTTCTATGACGGGAAACGTGGATCTTTGGTACGTAAAGAGTACCTATGTTGCCAGAGAGGCCCTCGGAGAATTCTTCAATTTAGAGAAGGAATATAAAAACAGAAAAAAAATAGATCGCAAGAGGAAAAGAAAGAAAAGTTAACCAATTCGAAATTCCTCCATTCCTTCAGCATTTTTTAAGTGATAGAGCAAAATTATCATTTATATTTCAGAAGGTTATTTACATCAGCTTAAAAATGAGTCTTTAAAAATATAGTTTTCCAAAGAGTGCAGATAAGAAATATGACACATGCCACCATGACAATGGATGCCCCGGTAGAAGCATCCATCGTGACGGAGAGATATATTCCCCCGATACCTGCCAGGACACTTATCACGATAGAGTTAAAAAACATACCTCGAATACTTTTACTGATTGCTCTGGCACTTGCTGCGGGAACGATGAGAAGGGCAGTCACAAGAAGTATTCCTACCGATTTGATCGAAAGGGTTACTACTAATCCGAGTAAAAGAGAAAATATATATTTTAAGAGATTAGATGCGTGAATAATCGAGGATGCATATGATTCGTCAATTCCCAGGAGTGTCAATTGATCAAAATAAATAGTGATAAAAAGAAAAATTATCGTTAATAGAAGAAGAGTGATGATCAGGTCACTCGGTGTAATCAAAAGGATATCGCCATAAAGAAAGGCATGAAAGTTTCTGAAAAGACCCTTGGATGAAGACACAAGGAAAATGCCTAAGGCAACGGAAAATGAAAAGAATACTCCGACAATTGTGTCATACGCCATGGTAGTTTTTGCGCGAAAATAGACAACAAGGAGACCGATAAGCACACCAAAAAGAACCACTGAAATCATCGGATTTATTCCGGAAATAAGACCCAGTGCCACCCCGGTAAAAGCAGAGTGGGAAATAGCATCACTGAAGAATGCGAGACGGTAATTTACCACAAAAACTCCCATCATCCCCGCGATAAAACAAATGAGCACGACTTCAACTAGCGAATATTTAAGAAGAATCAAGATTTCAGGGTCTACCAATGCTTTTATCTCCTTGCTCTGTCACTGGGTGGGGGGATCGAGTCTTGATTATTCATGGCCGTCCCCATGAAGGTAAAACCCCGCATGATCCCCGAAGAGGTCAAAAAGATTATCTGTTTTCATTACCTCAAGAGGGGGGCCGGTACACTTTAATTTCTTGTCGAGACAGAGAACAAAATCAGCATGGCGGGTGACAACAGTTAAATCGTGAGAAACAAGAATTACTGTTTTCTCCGTCTCCTTCTGTATATCTTCCAAAAGGTCACAGAAAAGCTCTTCCCCTCGGATATCTATCCCCGATACGGGCTCATCGAGAAGAAGTATGGATGGATCCCCGTTCAGGGCCTTCGCGAGAAGGACCCGTTGGAATTCCCCCCCCGAAAGTTCACTGAGTTGTTTCCCTCCCAGGTGAGATCCCTTCACTCGTTCAAGGAGATTCCCAAGATGGTGTCTCCTTTCCTTCCCAATTCCGAGAAACACGGGTCTTGCTCTGACACCCAGAGCTAAGAATTCAAATACTGTGATTGGAAGCCCCCGGTCGAGCTCCATGCGCTGTGGGACATATCCAATTCTCGGCCGTTTTTTCTCATCCACTTTCATCCCGGAGATGAAAATTTCCCCATCGTAGGGAAGCAAACCGAGAATACATTTCAAGAAAGTGGTTTTTCCTGCACCGTTGGGGCCGATCACTGCGGTGAGCTGCCCTCTGGGAACGTCAAGGGTTATATTCTCAATAATGAGCTGGTTCCCAAAAGAAACGGAGAGGTTTTTTGTGCTGATCGCAATATTCATAGGTCACATTGTACCTGAAGAGGACAGTTTTTCCACATTCTTGAGCATTCTCTCCTCATACCCCGTAAGATCTCTGCTTCCCTGAAGAACAGGATCGAACCAGATGACGGGAATGTGGCTCAATTCCGACAACCTCTTTGTTACTTTGTCGGGAAGTGAGGTTTCGCTCACGAGAAGACTCTTCCATTTCTCCTGGGATGGCCTCTTCACTATCTTCAAAATTTTTCCTATAGAGGGAGTTACTCCATGTACCTCTTCCACATGAATGGGGGTGGGAATTCCATAGTCGAGGGAAAATATATCAAGGGCATCGTGAAAAGAGATCAATCGTACCCTATCACTTTTCTCGAGAATCAGGGAAATATTCAGCGACAGATGCAGAAGGCGCTTTTTATAATCCTGGAGGTTTTTCTTTATCAGAAGCCGCGCTCCTGGAAAGACTCGAATGAGTTCATTTGCAATCCCTTCGCATACGATAATTGCCCGTTTTGGGCTGAGCCACGTGTGAGGATTGGAGAGGGGGATTTGAGGAAGCCCCGGTGCCCGGGCAGCGATGGCACGAGTGAGAATGATAGGTGCCTCTGGATTTATCTTTCCAATTCTTTGGAAGTCAAGATTGCCCTCTGCGAAACCGTTGGCAACGATAACCTTAGCACGGGAGATTTTCAGAAGATCCTTCACGACAAGGGTGTAGGTATGGGGATCGGGAATATTGCCATTCATCAATAAATCAACACGTATCCCCTCTACTCCTCTCACAAGATTTTCTGTGAAAATAGTAAGGGGTAGGATGGTAGTGAGTATCGATCTATCTTCTCCTTGAACTCTTACGGGAAGGGCGACAGAGAGTAGTGCCGTGATGAGAAGGACAAGGAGAATATTCGGAAAGATTTTTTGGTCCATTATTCGTGAGGATGATTCGTAAGTTCACCGATTGTTCCTATGAGATCCTTCATTCTCAAAGGTTTCGGGATAAACCTGTCAACTCCGTGAAGAAGCCCTTTCCCAGGACCTATCAATCTCCCCCACCCGGTTATCATGATTACCGGAACGTTACGGTTCAATGATTTCGTAATTTTTGCAATTTCAAATCCGTTCACTTCAGGCATCCCTAGATCCGTGATGACGATAACCCGATCGTCTTTCCCAAAATCTGGCAATGTGTTCTTGAGGAAACGGACGCCTTCTGTTCCCCCCTCGAAGGCGGAGACAAGACATCCCTTCTGTTCAAGGATCTGTGCGGCAGATTCCCGTATATCTCTATCGTCTTCGAAAAGTATGATTGATGTCCCCTTGATATCGAAAAAGAGAGATTCTTCCGGTTTGCGGGAATGGACGCTTTTCCTGTGGGAAACGGGAAAAGCGATGGTGAAGGTCGTCCCTTTCCCCTCCTCGGAATCGATGTCGATGGTTCCCCCATGAGACTGAACGATTCCATACACAGTGGATAGACCGAGGCCTGACCCTTTTTCTCCTTTCGTGCTGTAGAAAGGCTCGAAAACTCTTTTCATGACCTCCTGGGACATACCAATCCCTGTATCGGTAATTGTTACTCTTACCGCATCGAGAAGATTTTCCGTGGTCACATCGATTGTTCCCCCATGAGGCATGGCGTCAAGGGCGTTGAAGATGAGGTTGATAATAGAATCTTTTAGATCTCCCGTGCTTCCTTCGATATTTCTCAGGTTATCTGCAAAATGGAGTTTTACTTCGGTGAGGATTCCGCGGGAATGTGAAACGTCTTTCCATCTTGGAGATGTAATCTCAATCGCCTGCTCGATGACATCATTCAGGTTGGCAGATTCGTATTCAGTTCGCTCTCTTTTATAAAAGGTTCTCAGTTTGTTAACCGTCTCCGCACCCTGCATCGCGGAATTTTCGATGACCTCGAGGTCTTTCGTCAAATCAGGG
>CAZPLX010000089.1:0-6470 GCA_964587345.1 uncultured bacterium | reverse complement strand
GGGTTTTTCCATAAAGGTCACATCAGCAAGAGGAAGAACATATCTCCCGTGGACCGCAACCTCTTCACCGAGTTTCAGTTTCTTTCCGTAAAAGGTGTCGAGAGGCGTAACGACTGCTTCTCTGAGGCGTGAAATAAAAGCGTCCATATCCTCTTTCGTTACCACCACTCCCCAGGCAGAACTCTTCTCCACCTTGCTTCTCCACTCTCCGTAGACAAGAGTAAACCGGGAGAGATCAATCCTTTTCTGTAAAAGGTCAAGCTGGAGGGTAAAGGATGTGGGGGGGTGGTAAGAGAGCATCTTGGAGGATACAAACCTCCCTTGCGAAAGATCTTCGACACTCATGAGAGTCACAGATAGAAGAAAAGAGAGATTATTCCTCTCCTTTACCACATATCGGGAGACTATTTTCATCCCTCCTGATCGTTTCCTCGTAACGGAATCGCCCTTTCCATATGTAAGGGTAAAGAGGGCATCCGTGATGAGAGTAACTTTTTGGGTAACCGAATAGCCCGCGTCAGGTCCTCTTGGGATCTCCCGTTTCCCCGCCTCCTCGCTCACCTTCCCGATAGGAATGCTCGCACACGAAACAAGGGAGAGGGAAAAAAAGAGAAGGGGAATAATACATAAAGAAATCTTCCTGTTTCTCTCCTCCTTCAGAAACACAATAATCTCCTCCTGTAAATAAATGTTGAGTCCCTTCACCCTCCTGTGGGACGATAAATTTTGAAATATTTCACCAGATAGGGGATCAGGTCCCTATCGATTAAATCCCGGACACGTCTGAAAGCCGATCGAACCTCATCAGCCGTTCCTATGGCGAAGATCGGGTCTTCAAATGGAATGTGAACTCGATCCTTCCCGTTCGGGAAGTGAGGGCACATTTCACTCGCATGGTCGCAAAGGGTTACGACCAGGTCGAACTGAATCTGCTCCACGTCGAAGATGTGCTTGGAATAAAGAGCCTCTGTATCTATCTCAATCTCTTCGAGGACAGCTCGGGCATTGGGATTGACTCCCGCGGGATGAGTCCCTGCTGAACGCACTTCGAGAAACTCTCCCAGGCGGTGGCGCACAAGCCCCTCAGCCATCTGGGACCTGCAGGAGTTTCCTGTACAAAGGAGAAGAACCCTGGGTTTTTCCATGGCTTCGATTATAGCACCCTTCCCATAAACTCATTAAAATTAGGGAAATTTTAATAGTATAATAACTCCCCATACTCTCTGGAACAGTCGAGGAGACATCATGATCAGGGTACAATTGGTTCAGAAAAACAAGGTTCTGGAACTCCCCGCGCCCCTCTCAGTGGGCTCACTTCTCACAAAGATCGGGGCAAAAATGACCACCACGGTGGTGATGCGTGATGAGAAAATTCTTACCCCCGATATCACGTTACAGGAAGGCGACAGAGTAGAAATCATCTCCGTAGTTTCAGGAGGATGAAAGGCCAATGAGATGTAAACGGTGCAAGAGGGAAGATGCCGAAGTAATCATGAAGCGCCACAACGCCGCTTTCTGCAGATACTGTTTCCTTACTTTTTTCGAAAATCAGGTGAAGAGGGCGATCAAAGATTTTCGCCTCATCTCCCCGGAGGAAAGAGTCCTCGTCTGTGTTTCTGGAGGAAAAGATTCCCTGGTTCTCTGGGAGGTACTCCTCCGTTTGGGGTACAGAGCGGAAGGAATGTACATCGATCTGGGAATAGGGGAATACTCGAAAGAATCGAAGGAAAAGGTTCTCCGCTTCGCGAAAGCCAAAGGGCGGACTCCCCTCATCGTGTCCCTTTGCGATGAGGGTATGGAAATTCCCGACCTTAAGAAAAAGGTGCGGAAAAAGGAGTGCTCCATTTGCGGAACCGTGAAGAGGCATTTTTTCAACTCGGTGGCCCGAAAAGGTGGATATCCCGTTGTCGCAACAGGCCACAATCTTGATGATGAAGGGTCGAGGCTTCTGGGGAACATACTCCAATGGAACATGCAGCACCTGGAGAAACAGTCGCCCCTCCTCGAAGAGACCGAATCCGGTCTGGTGCGAAAGGTCAAACCTCTCATCCGCGTTACTGAATACGAAACAGCATGTTACGCCCTCATAAGAAAAATCGACTATATTGTCTCGGAGTGCCCTCTCGCGGAAGGTGCAACTTCCCTTATCTACAAGGACGCCCTGAACACCCTTGAGGAGAAGATCGCGGGGATCAAGTCCCACTTCTTTTTCGGCTTTCTCAAAGAGGGAAATAAAGCTCTGACGAAAAATAGGGACGATAAAAGAGATCCCGGGGTTCCTGATAGATCGGTCTGCTTATCCTGTGGAGAACCTTCTTTCATTGATCTTTGCAGTTACTGCCGCTTAAAAAACGAAATGGTAAAGGAACGGGGGGGGGAAATAGCCAAGTGAATTCTTTCATGGAGGGGGAACTCGTCGTCATCAAGGACGGAAAAGGAAGAGAATACCTTATCACCCTGAAAAAAGGAGGGACTTTTTCCACCCACCAGGGAACAATCTCCCACGACCTGCTCCTGGAGAATGGTGAGGGCACCATAATCATCACGGGGAGAGGCCGATTCGCCCTCTTTCGCCCCACTTTTTCCCAGTTCATCATGAATCTCAAGCGAAAAGCCCAGATCATCTACCCGAAAGATCTGGGACCTATTCTTATGTGGGGAGATATTTTTCCGGGAGCCCATGTCATAGAGGGAGGTGCCGGATGGGGCGCTCTCTCCATTGCACTTCTTCACGCAATAGGGGAAAAGGGTTCTCTTGTCACCTATGAAATTAGAGATGATTTTGCCCGTGCCTCCGCAAAAAACATCGAGCGCCGCCTGGGATCTGTCCCTCACCATACCATCAAGCTTAAGAATATATATGAGGAGATTGACGAGAATGAAGTTGACAGAATCGTTCTCGACGTCCCGGAACCGTGGCGGACTCTCCCTCACGCTGAAGAATCGCTCAGGGATGGGGGCATCCTCCTCACCTATCTTCCCACGATTATTCAGGTAAAGGAGCTCTGTGATGCCGTGAGAGGCACTTCTCATCTCGAGGAGCCGGAGACCTTCGAGGTCTTCCATCGGCCCTGGAACGTGAAAGGAAAATCCGTCAGGCCCGCATCCTGGACCTTTTCCCACAGCGCCTTCATCACCGTAACGAGGAAAACGGGGAAAGTGATTGAATTGTAACCACCAGGTAGTTTAGAGTTTCGTGTTTCGCGTTCAGAGTTGTCTCGAAACTCTGATCACTGAACACTGAACTAGATTTTATGTTTATTTTGGCCAGCGGTCCAGTATATGAGTCCCCACGAGGAGGCCGAAATAATCTTCCTGGTTCTTGATAAATACCATGTCTTTCCCAGACAGATTCAGACCCGCGAGTTCCCCCTGCTTCTTCGCACTCCGCCATCCAAAATTAATCCTGTTCATTCCTTTGTTCACATCAAGAATCTCGGCACAATCTCCCGCCGCGAAGACATTTGACACATTTGTCCTCAGGTACTCGTCTACGAGTACACCCGTCCCTGTCTTGATTCCGCTTCCTTCGAGGAAAGCGATGTTCGGAACCCTCTCGGTAGCCAGGACAACAAGGGTACAGTCGACTTTTTCCCCTCCGGTGGTGTACACCCTGTAAGACGTTCCATCCATATCGATGATATCCGCCACATCTGCGCCGTCCAGGATTGTCACGCCCCGCTCCTGTAATATCTTTTTCGCTTTCACTTCCACCTCTCCCGATATGGGATTCCCAAACCGGGGGAGCCCCGGGTTTATCCACGTGACCTGGAGCCCGAGCCTTCTGATTGCCCGGGACGTCTCGATCCCCAGATAGCCCGGCCCGTAGACAAGAGCCCTGTCAGACCGAAGAGCCCGCTTTTTTATCCTCACCGCATCAGGTAGAGAATTGAGAGTAAGATAGGAAGCCTCAGATGCGTAAAACGGAGAGGGAAGAGCGGGAGATGCGCCCGAGGCGATGAGGAGAAAATTGTATTCTATCTCAGACCCGTCCGTGAAAAGAACCCGGTTTTTCGCCGTGTCAACCCGTTTTGCCCTCTTCCCGTATTCAAAGGTAACTCCAATTTCTTCCGTATCTTTCCCCAGGGGAGAAAAGATACTCCTTCCATCGAGGTCACCGTAAATGAGCTCGGGAAGATTCGGCCGGAAGTAGAGGGAATGAAATTCTTCTGTGGCGATGACCACCTCTCCCTCACTGTCTTTTTCTTTCACATGCTTCGCCGCGGTTACCCCCGTAGGACCGCTACCAATAATCAGGTATCTCATAAGATGCCCCCTGGAATATCTATCTCCTGAACCTTTAGTTTTCCGTTGTGGCCTGAATACTACTAACTTAGTGAGTGAGGGCGCCTATGTCAACAGAAAGGCAATGTTCTCTTTCACCCATTCCCAACAAATAGTATGGGGCTTCCCTTCCCCACTTTGTAAAGATCTGCTCCATTATTTTTACAATCCATTTTTCACTCAAAAATAGCTTGACTCCCTCTCTCATTTATCTATACTGACTTAAATCAATGATTAATTTGTATCCTGCATACAGATTGTCGACCTAATGTAGACTTGCATTTCACCTATTTCCCATTAAAGATTTTTGACTTTTTTCCGAAGAGGGAAAAACGCTGAGAATGAGAGATGAAGGAAATCAAAAATTGGGGAGTTTGTGGAGAGCCAAGTCACCAGAATAAAAGAAACAATCGTTATTTGGTGTCTCCGGGGAATAGATGTTTCGGGAAAGGTTCTTCATCACGCCTCGATCATCTATCTTTTGACAATTGAGAAATACGCTTTATATAAACGATTAATCGAGAAGGGGGGGATATGAAAAAGGGATTCATACTTCTGTTTTTAATCATCCTTTTAGCACCAGCAGCCCTTCCCCGCACTGGATTCTGCCTTTCACACAACGGGATAAGCTCCTCACAGTTTTTCTGGTACACCGACACCTTTGACGAAACCCATTTCGACGGTAATCAGTTTCTCAAATTACAGCTGAAGGAGATCAACAACAATCCCAAGTTAAAGGTAGATTTCTACGGAAAGGTCTGGACAGATTTTTCCGAAGGCGAGGGATCTCATGCCCGGTTGTACAACGCATTTATTGAAGTCAAGGATATCTTCAAGAACACGGATATCCGCCTTGGACGCCAGTTCGTCTACATCCCTGCAGGCTCTTCCACAATCGACGGGCTGAAGGTCGATTTCAGGCTTCCCGGAATGTTCGGTGTTAGTCTGATGGGAGGACGGGATGTTCTCTTCAGCGAAACGGGGGAGTTTTCCAAGGAAGGTGATTATGCCTGGGGGATAAACGCCTATCTAATGAAATACAGCGGCACATCCTTAAGCGCCAGCTACTACCAGAAATATGATGAAAATGATCTGGCAAGGGAGGTTGTGGGCCTTAATTTTTCTCAAAGGATCCTGGACAACCTCAACTTCTATCTCGAATCTACCTTCGACATCGTCTCGGAACTCTTCAATCTCGTCCAAACGGGATTCCACTACGACCCTGCGGATAATCTGTTCCTTACTGTTGAGTATTACCTCACAAATCCCAACTTCGACTCCACATCGATTTACAGTGTCTTCACGGCGAACAATTTCCAGAGAATCCTGGGAAGAGGAAACTACCAGCTCTCAGACAAGGTCACTCTTCGAATCGAAGTGGCACATCAGGAATATGGAGACGGGGGGGATGGGAACGAGATCAGCCTTGGTTCCGATTGGACTCCTCTTGAAAGCACCGTTCTTCAAGGGAAATTCATCCTGAGAAACGGAGATGGCGGCGATGTGGTCGGCTTTGAAATAAATGGGACCCATTCCGTAACCGATGCTATTTCCGCTGCTGCGGGAATCCAGTATGACTCCTACGACAGAGACTATATGACCGGCAGTGACGACGCCCAGAGATACTGGATCGGAGGAAATTATCTTATCAGCGAGAGTACGAACGTGTCGTTAAGGGTTGAAGATAACGAGAATAAGAACTTCAATCATGACGTTCGCAGCCGGTTAACCTTCAACCTGGCATTTTGATAACGGGGGTGACAAAGTGACAAGGCTTAAATGGATCATTATTTTTCAGATTCTCATATTTACACTTGCATCCTCCGCATACGTCTTCGCCCAGCAGGAGGACCATTCCGATTATAAAGATCTTCCCTTCACCGAATGCAACGAGTGTCACCTCTCATCAGGAGTCGCTCCCAGCCACCAGGCAGGGTGGCTGAAGGACCACAGGGTGAGGGCAACGAAGGGGGAAAGTTTCTGCAACACCTGTCACACACAGTCTTTCTGCCAGGACTGCCATACAGGCGGCGGGACCGACAGGGACCTTCACACGAGCGATTTCAGGTCGAGCTACGTGCCGAAAAGCCACAGGAACGACTGGCGGGAACTCCATCCCATCGACGCGGCCCGGGATCCCAACAGCTGCGAGAGGTGTCACGACGCGAAGTTCTGCAGCGACTGCC
>CAZPLX010000088.1:0-6566 GCA_964587345.1 uncultured bacterium | reverse complement strand
ATTGCAGTGTGTGAGAATCGTAAATCCCTTTTTAACAAGTTTCACTCCATTCCGCGCGATCACCCTGTTCGCCTTGATATCTTCCTCCAGAATATCCATGGCTTCCTTCTCCATCCTGAAGAGGATCTCATCCGGGGAGCGTTCTTTCACACGCTCAAAGACCACTTTCATCCGATTAAGAACAAAAAAGAGGTTTACAGCCGTGGGGCGGGTCCCCTTGAGAATCTTGTACGCCTCCAGAAATTCGTCTTTGATAACCCTCTTCCTCTTTACCGCCCCTTTCAACGCGAGAATGAGACCGAAGCCTGCGACAATCCCTATTGCAGGAGCCCCCCGGACCACCATCGATTTGATGGCATTCCCCACTTCGACACAGGTCCTCAGCTTCCGGTAACTTTCCCTGATTGGAAGGATCCTCTGATCGAGAAGGATGAGTTCTTCTCCTGTCCACTTGATATGTTCGATGGTCATAGGTACCTCCCGAATTTTATAAACTCCTCCGCCGCCCGCTCCCTGACGGCCGCCACATCTTCTCTCGCCTTTACAGACCTTCCCTCCTCGAGTAGTGAAAAGAATAGGGAAACCATACGCCCTCCACATGAGCATGCCCGTTCACGCCCTTCCGGTACAACAATGCGTTCGTGGCAGCTTTCGCACGTGAGGAGTTCCTTTCCCCCTGACATCTTTCCCCTTTTTGCGCGATTCACCCCGTCTACTTCTACCAGATCCAGTGAAAAGTCGAGAACAGGGGAGTTGCTGATGCAAGTTCCCACCCCAAATCCATCCACGCGATCTGCCAGATCACAGATATCGTCTTCCGAAAGCCCTCCGCTCACAATTATTTTCACTGCCTGGTGACCTCTCAGGTCGAGTTCCCACCGAACTTCTTCGATTATCTTACCGAAGTCCCCCCTCCTGGAAGCGGGGGTATCCAGGCGAACGGCAAAGAGCTTTTCCCCCATGGCATCGGCAACTCTCACCGCTTCGAATTTTTCATCCTGGAAGGTGTCGATGAGGCAAATTCTCTTGACGTATTCCGGAACCACCTCGTCAAATGCCTTCATGGCATCGAGGGTATCCCCCAGGACCAGGATGAGAGCATGGGGAACCGTCCCTGAAGGGTTCAGCCCGAGCTTTTCAGCGGAAAGGATCACAGAAACCCCGTCGATACCGCCCACATAAGCATTCCTGTCGATAAAGGGAGCGAGGGCAGGATGCATCCTCCTGGCTCCGAAAGATAAGACCGTCTTCCCTTTCGCCGACCTTTTTATCCTTGCGGATTTTGTGGCAATCCCCGACGCCTGGCAGAGAAAACCGAGAAGAGCCGTCTCGAGTTCAGCAAATTCTCCGTAAGGCCCCGCAATATTCATCACAGGCTCCCCCGGCAGGAATAGGGAACCCTCTGGAAGAGACTTCACGTCCACTTCCCTTCCTTCAAGAAGATTCAGGACATCAGAAAGACCTGCAAATATACCCCATCCATACCCGTCGGGCAGCTTTTTGAGAAATAGTTCTCCCTTCACAGCAACCCGGTCCAGCCCCTTCTTCTCCAGAACCTTAAGAGTCCTCCGGAAGTAGATATCCGTTGTTTTTCCAGACCTTATCTCGTCTGAGCTTGCCACATAGCCCATCAGACCTTCCCTCTCCTTTTCACCTTGACCCCTAGCACTTCTTCCATCTCCGTGAGTGCAAATTCGTGACTCTTTCTCGTAAGCCCCGCCACAAGCCTTTCATCAACTTCCACGTCAAATCCCCTGAGAACAGCATCAGACGCGGAAAAGAGGATGCATATGTGAGTAACGCAGCCAGCAAGGCGTAAAATCTCGATCTTCCTTTCTTTCAACTCTTTCGCGAGGGATGTTCTGTAGAATGCTGAATAGGTTTTTTTCACAACAACGGGATCTCCCTCTTTCGGGGAGATGGAATCAACCACCTGTGCACCAAAAGAGCCGCGGACAGCATGGGGAGGCCAGCCTAACTTTGTAAACTCACGGTCTTTTACCCCGTGGGAGTCGCACACGTAAATTACCGGTATCTTCCTCCGGTGGGCATCTGCAATGCTCCTCTTAAGCGCGGGGAGAATCTCCCTGGTTTCGGGAACTTCCAGGGGAGCTCCCGCCAGGACAAAATCGTTGAGCATATCTATGATGATGAGAGCCCTCTTCCTCCTCTCCTCCATCACGCATCCTCCTTCAGCCCCTCACGTATGGTTTCCCTGGCCAGGGTGAACCAGAATTCAATTCTACCATACCCTGGAGAGCCCCCGATTTGATCAGGAGTCGAGCATCTTCTGAAGGAGCCTGTTTACCAACCCCGGGTTTGCCTTGCCCTTCGTCTCCCTCATCACCTGACCCACGAAGAACCCAATTACCCCCTTTTTCCCTTTCCGGTAGGTCTCCACTTCCTCAGGATGTTCACTCATAACTTTTTCAACGATTCCCTGTATCGCTCCCTCGTCACTCACCTGGCGAAGTCCCTTCTCCTCCACGATCTTCACAGGATCTTTCCCCGAAGAATAGACTTCTTCAAATACATTTTTCCCGATTTTTCCGCTTATCACCCCTTCCTCAATCATGCGGACAAGGTCCGCGATGTGCCGGGGGGTCAGGAGAGTATCATTGATCTGAGCCTTATCCCTGTTCAGTTCGCGGAGAACCTCGGCCATCATCCAGTTTGAGATAGCCTTTGGAGAATTGTTCACCTTCACCACCTTCTCGAAAAAATCAGCAATGTCCCTGGACTGACAGAGCACTTCGCTGTCATACGCCGGGAGTCCGTACATCTCCTGAAAACGCTCCCTCTTCTTTTGAGGTAACTCGGGGAGGGTCTTCCTGATCTCATCCACCCACTCCTCCTCAATCACGAGAGGGACAAGATCAGGGTCCGGGAAATAGCGGTAATCATGGGCTTCCTCTTTCGTCCTCATGCTCACCGTTCTCCCCTCTCCGTTGTCCCATAATCTCGTCTCCTGGACAACCTTCTCTCCTTTTCTTAACAGATCAATCTGACGCTCAATTTCGTAGGCGAGGGCTTTTTCCACATTCCGGAAGGAGTTCATATTCTTGAGTTCTGCCTTCGTCCCAAGTTCTTCCTGCCCCTTCGGTCGCACAGATATATTCGCATCGCACCTGAAACTCCCCTCTTCCATGTTCCCGTCGCAGATCCCGAGATATACCACTATATCTCTCAGGCTTCTCAAATAGGCTCCTCCCTCGCCGGGAGTTCGCATATCCGGTTCCGACACGATTTCCAGGAGAGGGACCACCGCCCTGTTAAAATCCACGAGAGAGGAATGGGAATGTTCAAACACTTCATCGTGGATGAGCTTCCCTGCATCCTCCTCCATGTGGATCCGGGTAATGCCGATTTTTTTCCTCCCCTCATCGGTCTGAATCTCGAGATTCCCTCCCTTTGCGATAGGGAGTTCATACTGGGAGATCTGGTACCCTTTGGGAAGATCGGGATAGAAGTAGTTCTTTCGCGCGAAGATGTTTACCTTTTCAATTTTGCACCCAGTCGCAAGGGCAGCCATGATGGCGAATTCGACCACCTTCCGGTTAAGAACGGGAAGCACCCCCGGCATTCCCGTGCACACTGGACAGGTGTTTTTGTTGGGAGGTTCCCCGAAATGTGTGGAACAGGTGCAGAATATTTTCGATTCAGTCTTCATCTGGGCATGCACTTCCAGCCCGATCACCGCTTCGAACTCCATCACTTCTCCTTTCGTTACGATATATCTCTCCTCAGGGTTCGGCCACGCCAGGGATACCCATGACAGATTCGAGGGCCGATGCGGCCATGAAGAGCGTTTCTTCTTTGAAATGCTGTCCTATAATTTGAACCCCCACGGGGAGACCCAACCGATCCTTTCCGCAGGGAATTGAAATCCCCGGTAGTCCCGCCAGATTTGTGGGTATCGTGAGAATGTCGGAGAGATACATTGTGAGAGGATCCTCCGTCTTCTCACCGATTTTAAATGCCGTGGTAGGGGAGGTGGGGGTTACAATGAGGTCTACTTTCTTGAAGGCTTCGATGAAATCGTCGGTGATGAGGGTCCTCACGGAGAGGGCTTTCCCGTAAAAAGCATCGTAGTACCCCGCGCTCAAGGCATAGGTGCCGAGCATGATTCTCCTTTTTACCTCTTTCCCGAACCCTTCCGCCCGGCTCCTCATGTACATGTCGATAAGCCCGGAGGCGTCCTCTACCCTGTATCCATATTTTACCCCGTCGTAGCGAGCAAGGTTCGAACTCGCCTCTGCGGGAGCCACGATATAGTAGCAGGAGAGGGCATACTCCGTGTGAGGAAGGGAAATATCCTCCACACTGCACCCAAGACTTTCCAGTGCACCGATGCTCTTTTCAACCTCTTCCGTCACCTCTTTCTGGATACCCCCAATGAAATATTCTTTCGGTACACCGATTGTAACTCCCGCGAGGTCTCTCCCGCACCACTCCCTGTAAGGGGGAACTTCTTTCTTCACGCTCGTGGAGTCTTTGCTGTCATGTCCCGCGATGATTTCCAGAAGAAAGGCCGCATCCCTCACCGTCCGGGTGAGTGGACCAGCCTGGTCGAGTGAAGAGGCGAAAGCCACCATGCCGAACCGGCTTACCCGCCCATACGTGGGTTTCATCCCCACAACGCCACAAAGGGATGCGGGCTGGCGAATCGACCCGCCTGTGTCTGTCCCCACTGATGCGGGTGAGAGGGCGGCAGACACAGCGGCAGCAGAGCCCCCGCTTGATCCTCCCGGTATTCTCAAAAGATCTCTTGGATTTTTTGTGATTCCATAATAGGAAGTCTCCGTGGAGGAACCCATTGCAAATTCATCCATATTCTGTTTTCCGAGCAGGACAACCCCGGCACCTTCCAGCTTTTCATATACAGTGGAATTGTATGGGGGAACAAAACCTTCGAGCATTTTGCTTCCACAGGCAGTGGGAATCCCCCTGGTGCAGAATATGTCCTTTATCCCCATCGGTACTCCGTGAAGAGGGCCAATGACCTCCCCCCGGGACAACTCCTCGTCCTTCTCTTTTGCCCGGGCAACCGCTTTCTCACCGAGCACGGTAGTATAGGAATTAATCTTTTCATCCATCCGGGCAATTCTTTCGAGATAACATTCTGTCACGTCTCTCGACGATACTTCTTTTTTCCTGATCAAACGGGACAGTTCCTCCAGAGTCAATAGATGCAGCTTCATCCTCATTGCTCCTTTCCTAATCTTCTATAATTCTTGGAACCCGGAACAGGTCAACGTCCCGGTCCGGGGCATTTAAGAGTATCTCGGACGCCTTCGTGAACGACTCCGCCCTGTCTTCTCTCATCACGTTGAAGAGTGATATCGCATGGGCTGTCGGTTCCACCCCCTCAGTCTTGAGTTCATTCAGTTTTCCCATATATTCGAGAATTTTGGTGAGCTGCCCCGTAAAGGTGGCCACCTCTTCCTCCGACAGGGAAAGGCGCGCAAGACGCGCGATATGGAGAACTTCCTTCTCCGTAATTGACATAATCTCCTCCAGGCTATGTGTGGGAGAACAGCTTCAATGTATCATAAGAGGGTTCATTACAAAAGAGAGGTGAAAATCACTTTTCAGGGGAAATCCCCTTTTTCTTCAACTCTTTTTCCGCATCTTTTCTGATCTTTTTCTGTCCCTCAGTAGCCTCCTGACGTATCATCGCATTGCACCTCTCGCAGATACTTCCCTCCATGAGCTGTTCCTTTCCACAGACCATACATCTCGACTTTTTCTCAGCCATACGATTCCTCCCACACATTATCGTCTCTCCACCCTTCCCAGGCAAAAGGCTCATTTCCCGTTACTCACTGGGAAACAATTTTTCCTTCCCCCCTGCCCTGTAACCGATACAATGATTATATAAAAGAAAGCCCCCATGGGGAAGGAGTGTGGACATGGCTAAAAAAAGGAAGAAGGGAACTTCCTTACACGACCGCGACCTGCAGGGAGGGAAAAAGGTGCGCCTCTTTGATCTCCTGTATGGCCGGGGGGAGAAGAACGGCACCCTCCTCCTCCTCCCCATCGACCAGGGCCTGGAACACGGCCCCATTGATTTCTTTCCGAACCCACCCTCGAGGAACCCTGCCTACCAGCTCGAGCTGGCCTTCAAGGGAGGATACTCCGGTATCGTCTTTCATATTGGCCTCGCAGAAAAATACATGGGACCTTACTGGGGTAAAGTTCCCCTTATTCTGAAGTTGAACGGAAAGACTAACATCCCCTCCGATGAAGAGGCCTTTTCACCCCAGACGGCAGACGTGTTGGATGCCGTACGGCTAGGAGCCCATGGGGTGGGGTACACCCTCTATGTGGGTTCTCCCTCACAGGACAGGGATTTCGTCCAGTTTTCGAAAATTCGAAGAGATGCGGAAAAATATGGAATGCCGGTTATTGTCTGGGCATATCCCAGGGGAAGGGCCGTAGAGAGAAAGGGAGGGAATAATTCCCTCTACGCCATCGATTACGCTGCCCGTGTAGCCGATGAACTGGGGGCAGATGTGGTGAACATAAACATTACCGCCTCTGAGGGAACCCGAGACAGTTCCCTT